>JAKAMK010000062.1 GCA_021812925.1 bacterium
CGTGTATCTCGAGAAGCCGACGAACGAGGATTTCATGGACGAGTGGGTAGCGCTCATGAAGAGCCGTGCAGGCGAGCGCGGCATCTTCAACCGCGGCGGGCTCATGAAGCAGTTCCCGCAGCGCCGGGTCGAGAATTGGAAGGCGACCGGCTACATCCAGGACGGGCGCGTCATCGGCCCGGCGGGCACGAACCCGTGCGGCGAAATCATCCTGAAGTCGAAGCAGTTCTGCAACCTCACCGAGATCATCGCGCGCGCGACCGACACGAAGGAATCGCTCACGCGCAAGGCGCGCCTCGCGACCATCCTCGGCACCTACCAGTCCACGCTCACGCACCTCCCGTACCTCTCGAAGGAGTGGAAGAACAATTGTGAGGGCGAGCGCCTTCTCGGCGTCTCGGTGACCGGCCAGTGGGACTCGAAAGCGTCGCGCGAACCGGAAGTCCTGCGTGCGCTCCGTGAGGAGACCATCGCGACCAATAAGAAGTACGCGAAGAAGTTCGGCATAAACCAGTCGATGGCTATCACGTGCGTGAAGCCGTCGGGCACCGTGTCGCAGACCTTGGACGTGGCAAGCGGCATGCACGCACGCCACGCGCCGTACTACATCCGCCGCGTGCGCATCAGCGCGACCGACTCGCTCTTCAAGCTCATGAAGGACCAGGGCGTCCCGTTCCATCCGGAGGTGGGGCAGAATCTGGAAGACGCGAATACGTACGTGCTCGAGTTCCCGATGAAGGCGCCGGATGGCGCGGTGACCAAGGACGACCTCTCGGCGCTCGACCAGCTCGCGCACTGGAAGGTCGTGAAGGAGAACTACACCGAGCACAACCCGTCGGTCACCATCTCGGTGGGTGACGACGAATGGATAGCGGTAGCCAACTGGGTGTACGCGAACTGGGACATCGTGGGCGGCCTCTCGTTCCTCCCGCGCTCCAATCACGTGTATCGTCTCGCGCCGTACGAAGCTATCTCGAAGGAGCGCTACGAAGAACTGAAGCAAACTTTCCCGAAGGTGGACTACGCGCGCCTCATGCAGTACGAGCTCAAGGACGAGACCGAGCAGAAGCGCGAGCTCGCCTGCGCCGGCGGCGTCTGCGAGATAGAGATATAAGGAGGCAGCAGGTGTGGCGAAGCCCTCGCGGAGTGCTCCACTAGGAGCTCTCCGCGAGGGCTTTCGGTTTGAACATGAATCTCGACAAGATGAACGTGATCACGTTGTGCGGGATTGCGAGAAGGAACTGCGCGTATATGTACCAGATGCCGCAGAACGACACGAGCACATACAAGCCGACCATGTTGAAGGCGACCCAGAAGCCCTCGGACCCTACGAAGATCCAGAACTCCTCGCGCAGCCGGTCGGTTTCCTGGTGCTCGAACGCCCAGAACTTCGAGACGAAGAACTTACTCACGATGTAGACGATATTCGCCCATGCAGCGGCAACGAGGTACCACTCATGGCCCCAACGCTCGGTGAGCGTGCAGAGCACGATGAGATAGGGGAGGCTTACGGCGGCATTTCCGATACCGAATCGCACCCAGCGCTTCTGGAGCAGTGTGCGGAGTACGCGACCTTCGCGCATGGCTACCTCTCTTTCGTTTTGCTTTTGGTTGTTGGTCCCGCCGCACTATACGGCAAATGGACGCATACAGCCAGGATGTCTCAGGATATATGAAAACCCCGCGCGGTACGCGCGGGGTTTTCATATAGTCGGACGCTACTCGATAAGCCGGGTTCTGTCGTGGCCGAAGCCACGGACAATCATTTATCTGGGATGCGTGTCGCCACGCACCTCAAGCGGCACTTCCGCACGAAGCGGACACGGCCTTGCACTCGCGTAAGGATTTAGCCGTTTCACCGCTCCTGTTGCCAGGAGCGCTCACCCACGTGGGGTGTCCCTTCCTTTCGGTCAGGACGTCTCTGCTCGCACCTCGCGCCTTGCGGCGGACAGGCGTTACCACCGACGTTACAGTCGGTGCTCCGACTGTAACGTCGGAGCTGCTACGCGGCTCCCTTTTGAGAGGGGAGTGCCCGGACTTTCCTCCGCGCACCTTTTATGTTTCGTAGCGGAGTTCGACGTTAGAACCTTTCGTGGGTTCTTCAGGGTATTCCATCCACCAAACGTAAAAGGTGCGCGGCGACTGTCTTTCATAGCGTCCTTGGCCATTATACCACGAGAAAATGGCACGTCTACGCCTTATTCTTGGGGAGAACGGGTCTCGACAAGAAGCGTAGGCGCTATACTAATGCGTATTACCAGGCAAACGTATTCAAGTAATTTTAACCATGCCTCCGCAGACTGCACGCGCACCGCGACGCTCACTTGAGATGGTGAGTGCGTGGGCGCTTCAAGCGACTATCGTCGCAGCCCTTATCATCGTAATCCCGTCGGCGTCCATCCCGTTCGCCGCGACCAAGACGTTCATCCTCGCAGGAGGCGCGCTCATCACGCTCGCGCTCTACATCCTCGCACGTCTTTCCCGTGGCAACGTCATCTTGCCGCCTATCGCGCTCGTCGGCGCCCTGTGGCTCCCGGCGTTCGCGTACCTGCTCTCGACGGTGTTCTCGGGTGTGAATGGCTCGAGCGCACTCTGGGGTAGTGCGCTTGAACCGGACACGCTCGGCTTCATGCTTGTCGCGGCATTCCTCGGCACCTTGGCTGCGCTAGTCTTCCGGCGCTCTGAACAGTACCGCTCGTTCTTCTCGGCAGCCGGGTGGGCGTTCGGGTTCATCGTGCTCGTGCAGGCGCTCATCCTCATCATCGGCCAGTTCGCGCCGAACACGGTGTCGCCCGCGCTCTCGATTATCGGCTCGAACTCAGACCTCGCAGCGCTCCTCGGTCTCGGCGTCATCATGACGCTCCTTACGCTCCGCTTCCAGGAGGTGAGCGCGCGTACGCATAAGCTCCTGCTTCTCGCCGGGGTCGTATCGCTCATCCTGCTCGCGGTGCTGAACTCCTCGCTCGTCTGGATACTCGTCGCGCTCGTCTCACTCGGCCTCTTCGTCGAGGCGGTCATGAAGCGCGGTAACCAGGCCGGTTCCGAGCTCGACCTCGAAGACACGGCAGTCGTGTCTGAGGCAGACGCCGGCATGGACAGCGGCTCCCGTTCGCTCGTCATGCCGCTCGTCGTGCTCGCGGTCTCGCTCTTCTTCCTCATCGGCGGCACCTTGGGCGGCGCGCTCGCGAATGCGCTCCACGTGAACGTCATCAGCGTGCGTCCGTCCTGGTCGTCCACGTTCAATGTGGCGAGCCACGTATACTCGTCCTCGCCGATCTTCGGCACGGGCCCGGGCACCTTCGGCACCGAATGGCTCAAGTACCGTGATGCGTCCTTGAACTCGACGGTCTTCTGGAGCGTCGACTTCGCAAGCGGCATCGGGTTCTTGCCGACCTCGGTCACGACGACCGGTATCCTTGGCCTCCTCGCGTGGCTCGGGTTCATCGGCCTCTTCCTCTTCCTCGGTATCCGCATGCTCATCATGCGCGCGCCCAAGGATTCCTTCCAGGGATACGTCGCCATGCTCTCGTTTGTCGGCATGGTGTACGTCCTCGTGGACGCCGTCTTCGGCCTGCCGGGCTCGGCATTCCTCGTCCTCGGCTTCGTCTTCGCCGGCATCTTCGCGTCTACGATGCGATACAGCCAAGGCAAGACGCAGTGGGGCATCATCTTCGCGCGCGCGCCGAAGATAGGGTTCGTCATCGTCTTCGGTCTCACGCTCCTCTTGCTCGCGTCGGTCGTGGCGGCATACTCGCTCACGACCCGCTACGTGGCGAACGTGGACCTCACGCGTGCGAACACGGCACTCTCGGCCGGTAATCTCACGGGAGCGGCAAGCTCGGCGAACGCGTCGCTTTCGTTCGCGCAATCATCCGCCGCCTACCAGGTGCTTGCGGCAGTCGCTGGCACGCAGATGGGCCAGGTCGCGGCTTCGACCACGATGAAGGCTGCTGACGCGCAGAAAGAGTTCCAGGCAGCACTTTCGGGTGGCATCAACGCGGCGCTGACCGCCACGCAGGTAGACCCGAACAACTACCAGAACTGGCTCGCGCTCGGTAACCTCTACGCGCAGGCGGTCCCGCTCAAGGTGAAAGGTGCCTACGACAGCGCGAACGCGGCCTATAGCAAGGCGCAGGCGCTCAATCCGACAAACCCGCAGATCCCGTACGTCATCGCGCAGCTCGATATCGCCAACGCGGACAACAAGTCTGCTGAGACGGCGCTCAAGAGCGCGATAGCACTCAAGCAGGACTACACGAACGCCATCCTGCTCCTCTCCGAGCTCTACGTGCAGGACGGCAACGTGAAGGACGCACTCTCCTCCGCCCTTGCAGCAGCGTACTTCACGCCGAACGACCCGAATATCCTCTTCCAGGTCGGTATCCTCTCCGCCGCGAGTGGCGATTACACGGGCGCGACGCAGGCGCTTGAGGCGGCCGTCACTGCGAACCCGCAGTTCGCGAACGCCCGCTACTTCCTCGCAGCCGTCTACGCGAAGCAGGGCGACACGAAGGATGCGCTCGCACAGGTGCAGGCCATCTCCGACATGTCGGCAGACAATGAGAAGGCGGTTGCTTCGCAGCTCTCCGCACTCGAGGCTGGCAAGGATCCGTTCCCGGCGAACCTCCTCTCCGCTTCCTCGACGCCGGTTTCCGGCGGAAGCGCGACGCCGGCAGGCAAGTAGCC
>JAKAMK010000063.1 GCA_021812925.1 bacterium
GCTACCGCTTGGGTAGTTCATGTGGACCCTAGGAGACTCGAACTGCGTTGCAATGAGGTGCTCTACAGCAAGAAGCGAGGTCAACGGCATGCTGCCAGTCTACACCATAAGAAATTCTGGAGTCCTTGGTGGACCCTAGGAGACTCGAACTCCTGACCCCCTCATTGCAAATGAGGTGCTCTACCAACTGAGCTAAGGGCCCACCAAACACTCCAGATAGAAGGGACTGGCAACATGCCGTTGCGCCGAGCGCCGCAGCTGTATGCTTTGCATACCAACTGAGCTAAGGGCCCAAAATATTGGGCGCACTACACGAACACTCACTCAACGAAAGCCGACGTTTCAGTCGGCTCCCCGACAAAACGTCGGGGCTGAGCTAAGGGCCCGCAAGCACTAATCTAGCATTTCTCTGCGATAATCTGAAGCCATACCGTCTTGCCGTTCGAATGCGGGTTCGGCACCTTCTCGACCACCGAGAGCCCCGCGTCCGAAATATACCCCTCGAGCTCGGCCATCGTGTAGTAGCTGAAAAAGCGCTCGTACTCGTACCCGTAATCATTCTCTCGCGCGGCCTCTTCTGCGGCCTGCCCTGGCTTCACTTCCTTTACCGCAATGTAGAGGTGTCCGCCAGGCTTCAGCCTCCCTGCCATCTTTCGCACCACCTCTCCGGCCTCCAGCTTCGGAATGTGGAGCAACGAAGCCTGCGCGAAAACGCCATCGAAGGTCTCCTGCAGCGTATCGAGCTCCTCCATAGGCAGGAGCATGAAGTGGGCGGGCGGCGCTTCCCGCCGCGCGATGTCGAGCAAGTTCTGCGAGATATCGATGCCCGTTACGGCGCATCCGTGCTCAGCCAGATACTTTGACTTAACGCCGCTCCCGCATCCTACGTCGAGCACGGAAGCGTGCTCGGGCAACATAGCGACGAACGCATCGGTACCCTTGACCCACCAGTCATCCAAATGGTGGTCGCGATGCCAATCCTCCGCAATGCGGTCATAGGTGGCCTGCAGGTCCTTATTCATGCGAGTGCGAGGTCTACCAGATGCGAGAGGAACTCCGGCAGCTTCAGGCCCACGGCCGCGAGCGATTTCGGCAGGAGCGATTCGCCGGTGAGCCCGGGCAGCGTGTTCGTCTCGAGGTAGTAGATGCCGCGGGGCGAGACGATGAAGTCGCTGCGCGAGTAGTGGCGCAGGCCGAGGTCCCGGTGCATCCGGCGCGCCGCGCGCGCGAGCTCCTCCGCCTCCATGCGGGTAAAATTCCCCGGCACGATTTCACGAGACTTGCCGTTATACTTCGAATCGTACGAAAAGAAGTCGCCCTCGGGCGGCACTATCTCGACCGATGGCAGCGCGTAGAGCTGCTCGCCGCGCAATCCCTCGACGACGCCCGTCGTCGCCTCCCTGCCGCGGATCATTTCCTCGACGAGAATACCCGGCGCGCCATCCGCGATGAGCGCCTCGATAGCTGCATGGACCGGCGCATACCCGCCCACGATGGACACGCCTACCGACGAGCCCCAGCCGATCGGCTTCACGACAACCGGCTGCGCGAGGACGCGCGTCACCTCGTGCGCCGCCTGCGCGGCATCCGTCGCGGCGTCGTAGTAGCGGAACGCGGGGACGAGGAGCCCTGCTTCCTGCGCCTTCGCCTTGCTCATGAGCTTGTGCATCGCGAGGTACGAACCCCATGCATCGGCGCCCGCGTAGCGGACGCCAAAGCGCTCAAGCAGCTTTTGCACCTCCCCGTCTTCACCGAACTCGCCGTGGAGGCCGAGCAGCACGACGTCGAGCTGGCGCAGGATGCGCTCCGGAGTCGAAGCGCGACCGCGGTCGTGCCAGACTCCCTGCCGGTCGATGTAGATGTCGCGCGCGACGAACCGTTCCTCGGGTAGCGCAGCGAGCATCGCCGCGCCGGTCTTCAAGGAAACCTCGTGCTCGCGGGAAGGCCCGCCGCGGAGTATGCCGACGACCGTTTGCATGCCACAGATTGTAGCACTACGCGCGCAACGGCTTCGTCCGTGCGCGGCGATGGCGCGCGAGCGAGAATCGGTGCGCCTCGGCATTCGCGAGGACCGCGTCCGCCTCGGCGATACCGGCAGCCCGCGCCCCGATGACCTCGCGCGGGCGATGGCGCTCGTCCTTCACGACCGCGGCGACCGGAATTTGCAAGGCTAACCCTCTCAAAACATGCTCGGCCGCTTTCTTTTGCGGCTTGCCGCCGTCCACCACGATAGCGCGCGGGAGCGCCCACTCGCGGTGACCCAGGCGGCGCAGGAGCACTTCGCGCAGTGAGCCGACGTCATCATTCTTTTTGAATCCACGGATATTGAACGTCCGATACTCCCGCTTCACAGGCGCGCCGTCCTCGACGACCACCATCACGCCGACTGCGTTCGTACCGCCCAAGTGCGCCGTGTCATACGCTTCAATTCTGCCTACCGCCTCCTGTCTACTGCCTTCTTCTTTAATGAGCGACACGTCCTGAATGTGCTCGAGCGCATACAGCTCGCGCCGCAGCTCCGCGGCATCCTCAAAACGCTCGTCACGCGCCGCGACTTTCATGTCGCGCTCAAGCGTCCTGCGCAGCTCCTTCCCGCGTCCGGAGAGGAAGAGCTTCACGTATCGCATCGTGCGTGCGTACTCGCGCTTATTAAACTCGCGCGGATAGTGCCCTATCTGCCGGTTGAATTCGATGCGGGCCTCGTTGTGCTTACTCTTGGCGCCGACCGGCTTCGGCGTATCGTAGAACGGGAAGATGCGGCGGATGAGGCGCAGACCCTCGCGCAACTGGGGCCCCGAGGGAAACGGTCCATAGACAGCGGATAGCTTTTGGCCGATAGCTGATAGCGGGCTCTGAGCATTCCTGGCCATACGCCATGTGCCATGCGCTTTCTGCTGTTCAAGGTCTTTGCCGCGCACCGCGAGCACGCGAGGGACCTCTTCTTTCGTCACGACCGCATAGAGGAACGAGGAGTCGTCCTTGCCGTCCGTATTCGCCGGCGGCATGAACTTCTTTATGAGCGCGGCCTCACGCACGAGAGCCTCGAGCACGGTCGGCGTCGTCTCGAACGAGATCCGGTCGGCCGAGGTCACCATGTCGACGATGCGGGGCCCGCGCGTCGCGATGAGGTCGTCGTCGAAATAGCTCCGCACGCGATCGCGCAGCGAGGTGGCTTTGCCCACGTAGAGCACCTTCCTGCCCTTCCTAAACAGGTAGACGCCCGGTAGGTCCGGCAATTCGAACTTCCTCAGGTCTGCGCGTTCCATGCCGATAGTCTGCCCCATGCACAGGCCGTCGGCAACGGGCTATTGACGTACCGGCCCACGTGCGCGAGTCTGCAGTGAGCCAGGGAGGCGACGATGCCAAGACGAATCTTTGACGTCGACGAGGAAGCAGCGGCTTTCGACGAGATTCTCGAATCTTGCCGTGAAGCACTGGTCATGGCTAGCGTGTTTGTGCTCGTCATGGTCCCCCTCGTGTACCTATTGTTCCGGTGAACTCGGAACGGATCGGGCCGGAGCATTCCCATGCTTCGGCCCGTATTGTTTCCCTATCTCCTGCTATTTCTTTTTCTTCGCCTTTGCGCTCTTGCGGAGCATCTTCGCGAGGTACTGGCCCGTGAACGATTGCTCGTCGCCCGCGACCTCTTCTGGCGTCCCCTTCGCAATAATCCTCCCGCCATTTATCCCGCCCTCGGGGCCGAAGTCGACGAGGTAGTCCGCGCTCTTTATAACGTCGAGGTTGTGCTCGATGACGACCACCGTGTTCCCGCGCATGACGAGCTCCTGCAATATCTCGATGAGCTTCTTCACGTCGTCGTAGTGGAGGCCGACCGTCGGCTCGTCGAGGAGATACAGGGTCTTCATCGTCATCGGGCGGTAGAGCTCCGCAGCAATCTTCACGCGCTGCGCCTCGCCGCCCGACAGCGTGGTGGCCGACTGCCCCAAGGTGAGGTACTCGAGTCCGGTCGCATTCAGAGTCGCGAGGCGGTCCGCAATTGCCGGAATGTCTTTAAAGAATTCCTCGGCCTCCTCGATGGTGAGCTGGAGAATGTCGTGGATGTTCTTGCCGCGATAGGTCACCTCGAGCGTCTCTTTCATGAACCGCTTCCCCTCGCAGACGTCGCAGGTCACGTACACGGTCGGCAGGAAGTGCATCTCCACCGCTATCTGGCCGTTGCCCTGGCAGGCCTCGCAGCGACCGCCCGGCACGTTGAATGAAAATCGGCCGGGCTTCCAGCCGCGAGCGCGCGCTTCGCTCGTAGCCGCGAAGAGGTCGCGGATATGCGTCATGGCGCCCGTGTAGGTGGCAGGGTTCGAGCGCGGCGTGCGGCCGATAGGCGACTGGTCGATGAGCACGACCCGCGAGACGTACTCCGTGCCGGTGAGCGAGGTGACGTGCTCAAGCTTCGCCTCGCGGCGCGCGAAGCGCGCCGCGACGTTCTTGTGGAGGATGTCGTAGAGGAAGGTGGACTTGCCGGAGCCCGACACGCCCGTGATGCAGACTAGCTTGCCCAAGGGCAGGTCGACGTTTTGGTTCACGAGGTTGTGGAGCGTGGCGCCCTTCACGCGAATCCAGCCTTTTTCAGACGTGCGGCGCTCTGCCG
>JAKAMK010000064.1 GCA_021812925.1 bacterium
CGTCCTGCTCGGCGCCCTCATCGTGGGCGGCATGGCCATGGGCATCTCGCGCCCGGCCATCGTCGAGTTCTCCTTTCTCCTCGCGGTGCCCACCATGCTCGCCGCGACCCTCTACTCGCTCTATAAGTCCCACGCATTCACCTACACCGGTAGCGAGTGGACCGTGCTCGGCGTCGGCTTCGTCGTCGCCTTCCTCGTCGCGATGCCTATCGTGCGCTGGTTCCTCGGCTACGTCCGTTCTCACTCGTTCAAAACTTTTGGCTGGTACCGCATCATTCTCTCCGTCGTCTTTGCAGCGTGGCTATTTTTCTAGCGCGCTAGAATAGGGGCATGCGCTATCTCGACGTCTCCACATTCACCCTGCCGGTCGTCGTCGCCCTTTCGCTCGCCGCGGGACTCGTCACCGGGAATCCCTTGCTCTACCTACCCGGTCTCGTCATCGGACTCTTGCAGTTGCTCGTCGTAGCGTACGAGGACCTGCGCACGGGTAACTGGTCCCTCGACTACATCGCATTTCTCGCGATGGCACTCGCCCTCGGGACGCACGAGTGGCTCGCGGGCGCGGTCATCGCGCTCATGTACTCGGGTGGCGAGGCGCTCGAGGAGTACGCGTCGCGTCGCGCGAATGCGTCTCTGGCCGGACTCCTCGCGCGACTGCCGAAGACAGCGCTCATGAAAGACGGCGACGGGCATGACACACGCGAGGTCCCGCTCGCCGAAGTACCGGAGGACGCGATAATCGTGGTGCGGAGCGGCGAGCTCGTCCCCCTCGACGGATTCCTCCACTCGCCCTCCGCCACCCTGAACCTCGCAAACCTCACGGGCGAGCCGCTCCCCGAAGCGGTGACTGATGGCGCGTTCATAAAGAGCGGCAGTGTAAACGCGGGCGGCGCGCTCGAATTGCGCGTCTCGGGCACGCTCGAAACCTCCACCTACGCGAAAATCATCGACCTCGTGCGCGCGGGCGAGCACGACCAGGCACCCTTCGTGCGGCTCGCCGACCGAGCGAACCTGCCCTTCACTATCCTCACGCTCCTCATCTCCGGCGCGGCGTACGCGGCGACGGGCGGCGACCTCGCGCGCGTCCTCGCGGTACTCGTCATCGCGACACCGTGCCCCTTAATCATCGCCGCGCCAGTCGCGTTCGTGGGCGGCCTCTCGCGCGCCGCGGGCAAGAACATCATCGTGAAGCGCCCGGCGGCGCTCGAAGCGGCGGCGAAGGTCACCACCGTCTTCTTCGACAAGACCGGCACGCTGACGCTCGGCGTTCCCGCGCTCGTCCGCATCGAGACGCTCGACGGACTTACGGAGGACCAAGCGCTCTCCATCGCGACCTCGCTCGAGTTTCATTCCATACACCCGACCGCCCACGCGCTCGTCGCGGCGGCGCGCGAGCGCGGCTTCACGCCGACGCCTGCCGAGCACATGACGGAGACGCCGGGCGTCGGCATCGCCGGTGTCGTCGCCGGCCGCTACACGTCTATCGAACCGGCGCCGGACGACAAACGCATACCGGGCGGTATCTCACTAGAGCTTTCGCAGGATGGCACGCCGACGGCACTCTTTCACCTCGCCGACGAACTGAAAGCGAACACGCGAGAGCTCCTCGCGCGACTCTCGCGAGACGGCCTCTCGGTCGCCATCCTGACCGGTGACAAGCGCGCGACGGCTGAGGCCGTATTCAAAGGCATCCCGGTTACGATTCACGCGGACCTCGAGCCGAAAGATAAGTACAGAATCGTGGAGGACGCGCGCGCCAGGGGCGCGCGCGTCGCGATGGTCGGCGACGGACTCAACGATGCGCCCGCCTTGGCGAAAGCCGACGTGGGCATCGTCTTCTCCGGTACGGAAAACAGCGCCTCGATAGACGCTGCGGACATCGCCATCCTCGGCCACGACCCGCTCCTCGTCGAGGAAGTCTTCGCGCTCGCGCGGCGCTCGGTAAAAATCGCCGGACAGAGCGTCTACGCCGGCATCGCGCTCTCCATCCTCGGCCAGCTCGTCGCGCTCTTCGGCTACATCCCACCGGTCACGGGCGCCATTCTCCAGGAAGGCATCGACGTGACGGTCATCCTGAACGCGCTACGCGCTGCGCTAGGCCCGCGGAAATAAGCTAGGCCCGAGAACTGGTCTCGGGCCTAGGGTAAGAAAGAACGGAACAACATTACCGTGCCGAAAAGTTGACCGAGGCGGTCACCCGTTCGACGTGCGATGAGCTGCTGTCCGGGCAGACGAATCCAACGGGGATTAATCCGTCAGAGCCGCGCATCTGTTCGGCGGTGCCATTCTCGAACCGCAATTCCAGGTACTTGCGCATAGCGCAGTACGCACCCGCGCTCGTTGCGCCTGGAGAGACCGGAATGTCTTTGCTTAACGAAAGCATCGCATCCAGGGCTTCCAAACGACCGACCTCAATCGGCCGATCCCTGCCTTGAACAAGCAGGTCATTGAGCTCGAGCGTCCCGCCGTCGCGCTGGATTTCATTCCAGCCACGACCGCCAGGAAGCTCTTCACCGGGAGCGACCGCTGTGAGCACGCACTCTGTGTCATACCCCTGCGCATTGCAGAAGTCCTTCAGAGCGCGCGCCGTTGCGCAGGTACCTCCGAAGGCAGAAACTGCCTTCGGCACAACAGGTGACGCATTGAAGAGACTCGGGGCCGTCCACACGTAATGGGACGTCCGATTCCACTCTGCGAACGTGCCGCGGAACTGGTCGAGAAGAAGTGCGTCCGAGCCGCGCCAGGAAGCCTCCTGTTCGGCGCGTTGCAGCACCGTCGGAAACTTTTTTCCCGCTTGCACCATACGGATTTCCGCAGTGGGTGCCACGGTCATGAGCGCGACTTTCTGTTGCACCGTGTCGATCTTGATGACGACAACGGCCGTTTCGATGCCGAAGCCCGGAGCCGCCGCTGCGCACGCGATACCGAAGTTGCCACTCGTTGGGATGACCAGGACGGTCTTTCCTTCGAGCTGCTTTTCGAATTCCGCGCCGATAAGCGTGCCGAGCGCCGCAAGATACTTGATCTGCGGAAACTCGCCGAACGCGACATACGCCACCATGCGAACCCCATACTTGTAGAAGGGGGTCGCCTCGGGTGACACCATGAAGGCTCGGAAGATCCGATTCTTATGAGGATCGAGCCCGTTCAAGAGTGCGCTCCGCGAAAACGGAAACACACGCAGAACTTCGGCCCTCTCCTCAAGTGTCAATTGGGTCATTTTGCTTCCCCCTTTCGTGAGGCTTAGCGTTAACACATATAACCCCTTGTTTCCAAAGGGCACCCGGTATGACCATACGCTGAAAACGACAAAACGCAAACGCCGCGACCCGAAGGCCGCGGCGCGTATTGCAAGGAACGAAAAGGTTAGGCTTACGGACGCCAGCCGGGCTTTACGCTCTTGATGACATTTCGGTCGTTGACCGACTCGTCGAAGAACACAACCTGTGGGCCGTCCATCTTTATGGCGTCTTCGTACGGAAGCCATGCTTCTGCAAGTGTGACGAGCCGAACGCCGGGCTTGATGTGCTGAGCGCCAGAGCCAAGCACCACCGCTTCGCCCGTACCCCGCCGGCCGGCGAGAATGCGCGTGCGACGCAGTGCGCCGTCGGCAAGACTTGTGAACTGAACCTCGATGCCGACCGGAAAATCAGCCGCGTCAAGAATGTCCTCGTCCACGACGAGTGCTTCGGGTCCGTAAGCAACTTCCGTCACAAGCAGCCGATGCAGTTTTGAGATGCACATCTGCCGCAGGTGTTGCTCCGGAAGCTGACCGTTCCTGACAAGGGCAACCTTATTCGGCCACCCATCCTCCTGGCGGAAATACACTCCCGCAGGACCCATCTTTTTCAGGTCGGCACGCGCGACAAGCGCGCCGCCGCGAATGGTCACTCGATCGCCTTTGCTGAAGTGGTACGCAGGCGGACCGTTCATCACAATCTCGCCCTTGCCCGCTTCGCCCGGCACGATGTAAGTGCGCCACGGCGGCCCTTTCCGGTCAATATCGTCGATGTAGACCATTTGGCCAGGCAGAAGCCCTGACGCCTCAAGCGCAAGACGGTCGATGGTGATAGAACCAATATAGTTCAGATCGGCGCCGGTCACCTGCGCTTCACAAAGCTCGGCCATGGTGGCCTCACTCGGCATATACAGTCCGGTATTTTTCATTTCAAACTCCCTTGTCTGAACACGCAATGAATGCGCGTGTTTCTGGTTACAGATTAACACGATTTAGCCCATGTAACAAGATTTCGATGCGCTTTACATCCGCGGTATTCTTTGGTTCAATTAAATTGAAACTTGTACCTATTCGGAGGGAGTGATGGTCGGGTTATATACGCGCGCCGTCATAGCAGGAATGCTGTTCGGCGCCTGGCTGCTCGTCATGCGGTATTCAGGCCTCTCGGGTAACGCCGCTGCTATCTCGTATGCCGGCATCTCGCTGGGCTGCATGCTCATCTACGTGTTCACGATGGGCGGCATGCGGATTGAGACCGCATACTGGCAGTACGCGATTATCGCGGGACTGCTCGGAGCAGGCGGATTGATCC
>JAKAMK010000065.1 GCA_021812925.1 bacterium
GTTCGCGTTATTCGTGTCTGCCGTTATCTTCGTGTCTTGGTTTGCGTCTATGACGCCGCCGAGTCCCTGCCACACGGCGTTGTCGCCGTAGCCCTCGAACTGGTGCGTGGAGGTGTTGTAGCGGACATAGCCGACGTCGCCGGTAGCCGGACGTTGTGCCGAGGTACCGACCGGCAGGCGCATCGCGTCGGTGCCGTACACGTCGAAGGTGACGGCGGGGGTGGAGGTGCCGATGCCGATTCGGCCGGTCGTGCTGTCTATGTGCAAGAGCGGCGAAGACGTGCCGACCTGGAAGAGCGCGTTCGTGGGCGCGCTCGACGTTCCGACGGCGAGCGCGCCGGCGAATGTGGAGGTCGCGGTCGAGCTGGTCGCCGTAAACGCACCCGCGATGGCCTCGTTGCCGAGCGAGGAGGTTCCCTCGACCGAAAGAGCGTACGAGGGCGAAGTCGTGCCGATGCCGACGAAACCGCCATCGGTGATGCGGTACACCTCCGCGCCTGCGGCGTTCTTCGCGATGAAGATCGGCTGCGTCGAGGTCGCGTTCTGCAGGTCGAGGAGCGCTGCGGGCGACAAGACGCCGATGCCGACGTCCTTCGTCGAGGTCGCGTACACGAAGCCGCTGCCGTCTATAGCGAGCGAACCCGCGAACGTCGAGGTCGCGGTGGTGGAGGTGGCAGTTATGTACGCGAAGGTCGAGGTGCTGGAGCCGCCTCCACCGCCCCCGCCATTCCAGAGTACGCCGTTCACGTAGTAGCCGCCCGTGACGTCGAGCGGCCCGTGATGGTCGTCGTGGCGGACGAATTGATGGCGACGGGGCCGGAAATCGTGGTCGTCCCTGCGGTGAGATTCGTGAAGGTGCCGTTCGTCGCGGTCACGCTATTGCCCGAAAAGTTCGAGGACCCGGTGATGCTCGCATCGGAAATCTGCGGATTCGTGAGGATGAGATTGTCCAGCTTCTGGATCATGTTCACCTCCTGGATCGTGGTGACGTTCGTCGCGACCTGGTTCGACACCGGCTGGATCATGCCCGCAACCTGGCTGAGGAGGCTCGTCCGCATCGACGTGAGCGCCTGGTTGAGCGAATCCTGCGAGACGCCGTTCACGATCGTCTGGTACGTGTTGTGGTACGAGTTGTTGTACGTGTCGTGGTACGTCGGGTACGAGAGCGTCACGTGCGCACCGGGCGGAAGTGCGCTCGTACCGTTTCCAGTCGAACTCGCCGTGCTCGTACTCACCGTGCCGTACGTCGGGATGCCCATCGAGGTCGCGACCGGAATCGGCGCGGGCGCCTGGATGCTTGCGACAAACGAATGGAGAAACGGCTCGGACGCGACTGCCGCAGAGCCGCCGAGGATGAACAGGAGCGCGACACCGACGCTAACGGCGTTCCGGCGCAGGTGCGACAGCCACGATGCGCCAGCAATCGTCGGCAGCACGAACGGTACGACCGCGCCGACTTCACGCTGCTCGTCCGCGTCGTCCTGCAAAGTCGGCGCGGCAGCGGACGCCGGTGAAATCTGAGTCACGGGAACGGCCGCCTCGGTCTCTGCGACCGCGATCGGCGCGACGATAGCCGACGCCGCGGCGGGTGCGAGCACCTCCGCGGGCGCCTCCGCATTTTCTGAAACCTGATCCCTGACCCCTGCCTCCTGTTCCTCCGCACCTCCTCCTGACACCTGATCCCTGATCCCTGCCTCTCGTTCCTCACCTGAAACCTGATCCCTGACCCCTAGTTCCTGCATCCCTAAATTCGCCTCGCGGTACTCCGCTTCGCGCGCCTGCGCGAGCGCCGCGCGCTGCGCTTCCTTCTGCGCCTCGTTCTCGCGAACGAACGCCTCGAGCGATGCACGCTTCACGCGCCACTCGTTCCCGATGCGCTCGCCCTCGACCTTGCCGTCGCGACGGAGCTTCGCGACGTAGCCCGTCGTGTAGCCTGTGAGCGCCGAAGCCTCCTGAGTCGAGAGGAGCGTGCGCGAACGGTACTCCGCCTCGCGCTCTTTCGAGAGCTGGGCGCGCAGCGCCTCCTTGCGTGCCTGAGCCTCCGCGAGGTACTGCTCGAGCACCGCCTGATCGACGTACCACTGCGAGTCTCGCTGCACTCCCGCGAGCTTCCCCGACTTGCACAATTTAGATATGTAACCGGGAGTGCAGCCGGCAAACTTCGCCGCGTCGAGAGTGGAGAGGAGGTTTGTGTTCGAGTCGGCGTTCATCGAAAGTGCATCCTCGGTGGAATGACTAAAGTTTATCTAGCTTTTCCACTTACCGATAGAGTTTGCCCTGTTGAAAACTTTTTGCTCTCACGCTGCGCAAAACGCTTCACCCACGGACGGGGTCCGCGGGTGCCATAGAGTGCCATCGAACCTCTAAAAAGTCGTCCTCCGACAGACCATTTTCTGGTTCTTAAAACCGACCAGATCCAGCTCCGGGTACGCATCAAAAGCCTCCCTATAGACACGCCGAAAGTGCAGCGCCAGAGTCCTTCGTGCCATTCGAGCTAACGGGAACGCATGGCCGCTATCACACCCGTAAGCCCCCTAGAGTCACCCAGCGCTCTAATTATCCGCCCGCATCGACATATATAAGTATCTACACGTCCTCACTCCGACCCAGTCTCAGGCTAAAACTCTCAAACTTCTGAAACAAACGCGCCAATTTTTTAAAATTGCGCATGCTCGTCTTGGCGAGACGAGATATGGCGTATATGCGCTGCTAATTTGCTACTACATCGTCTAGGTTTTCGAGCCAACTATCTATATGGTCATCAATATCGTGCCTACTCGTGAGATATCCAGGGAAGTTGTCTGGGCGCATTACGTTCTGCTTCCTACTTGGGGGTCGGACCCCCAAGTAGCTAGTCGGTGGTGGTGCTTGTGGCCGCGGGAGAAGAGGAAGCGGAAGAGGTGGTGGGAGTGGAGGAGGTTGTGGGGGTGGTCGTTTGGGTGGTTGTGGGGGTGGAGGAGGCGGAAGTTGTGGTGGTGGAGATTGCGGGGGTAGAGGATGCGGTTGCTGAGGAGGTGGACGCGGCGGTGACAGAGACGACGCGGGAGACGGAGGCTGTGTTCCCTGCCGCGTCGGTGGCGGTGTAGGTGAGCGTGTAGAGGCCGACGGTCGTGGTGTCTACGAAGCCGGTCTCCTTGATGGAGTTCGATATGTCGGCGCCGGAAGCGTCGACGGCGGTGGCGCCTGGGTCGGTAAACGAGGCGCCCTGGGCTATCTGGATGGCTGCAGCGCCGCTCAGGGTCACGGTGGGCGGCGTGGTGTTCGTGGACGCCGGCGTGCTACTCGCCGTGCTCGTGCCCGTGCTCGTATTTGTAGTCGTATTTGTATTTCCTGACCCCTGACTACTGACCCCTGATCCCTGGACAGTGACGGTGCCATCCGGATTGCCCACGATGACCGAGCGGATTGCGGTAATCGACTTCCCCGTGCTGTCTATCATGCGGTACGTGATGAGGTACGTGGTCGGCGAGGAGGTGTCGAGTGCGGGTGTCGTCGTGCCCACGTCGATGCCGTTCACGAAGACCTCGATGGGATCCGTCTGGCCATTCTGGTCGGTCGCGACCTCGCCCGGGTCGGTGAAGGCGGCGCCGACCATGACGTGCACCGGATTGTCGCCCAGCATCGTGAGCGAGGAGACGCCGCTCGGGGTCGTGCTGGCCGTGCTTCCCGTCGTAGTCGCGGTACCCGCGCAGGCGCCCGGCGTGGAGGTCATCTTCCCTCCTACGACGGAGACGCAGTACGGCGCGCCCGTCTGCTGGTCGTAGAGCGTGATGCCCGCCGGTTTCGCTGCCGAGCCGACCGTGAACTGCGCAACGACGAGGTTTGCTATGGTGGTGACGCCATCCTTGAAGGAGATGCCGGCCGAGGCAAGCGCGCTCGCGACGCTCGCCATCGAGACGGGCGACGCGCTCGCGGTAGTTATGCTGCCGTTCTCGAGAGCCGCGACGCGGGTCTCGAGCGCGGCGAGGCGCACCTCGTCGCTCTGCACCTTCGTAGCGAGCGCCTGCACGCCCGTGAGCGTGAAGGTAGCGAGCTTGTAGAGGTCTACGCCCTTGCCGTCGGCAGAGAGCACTTCGGGCGCAGTAGTCGCCGCGTCCTCGGCGATGATGCCGAGGCGCGGCTCCTTCGCGGGGTCGGCGCGGTAGGTGTAGGTGGCGGGCTTGAGTGCCTCGAGCTCCGCGAGCGTGCTCGACGCTTCGTCAGGCGTGAGGTACTGGATGTCGGTTTTGGCGCTTCGCGTGGAGGTGTTCACGAATCCATATGCGCCCACTTCGCCCGCCACCTGGAGCGTGTGCTGCGGGTCGTTCGTCCCGATGCCCACGTTCCCCGTCTGCGCGTTCAAGGTCAATACCGGCGACGACGCAGACGTCGTCGCCGTCGAGCTCGCCACCCCTATCCAATTCGTCCGCGCGTCGAGCGCCTGCCCGTACGCAAGGTCGTACACCGAAAGTTTGAAAAGA
>JAKAMK010000066.1 GCA_021812925.1 bacterium
CTCCTCCTCGCCGCGCTCCTCGCGGGCGCGGCACTGCTAGCGCCGCGCCGCGCGTACGCACTCGGCGCACTGTTCCTCTGCTGCGCCGCGCTCGGCATGGTGCGTTCCGCGATTGCGGACACGCCCCTGCCGCAGCCGTTTTCGAGCGAGGTGAAGCAGCGCGTTTCGTATGACGGCGTCGTCACGGGCGACCCGGACCTGCGCGACTCGACGGAGCGCATCCCGGTGCGCGTGTCGCACGCGGGGCAGTCCGCGACCCTGCTCGCGGTCGTGCCGCGCACGACCGCGACCGCGGTCGGTGACCGGGTTCATGTCGCGGGCACGCTCGCGCTCCCCGAACCGTTCGCTTCCGACGGCGGCCGCACGTTCCGCTACGACCGGTTCCTCGAGAAGGACGGTATCCGGTTCCTCCTCAACTACGCATCGCTTTCGGTAACGCGCCCCGCACCGTGGTACTCGGTTCCTGCCGCCTTCTCGCGCGTGAAGCACTGGTTCCTCGATGGTCTTGCGGCGGCGCTCCCGGAGCCGTACGCATCGCTTGCGGGCGGCATCGTCGTGGGAGGGAAGAGCGGGCTCGGCACGGAACTCGAGAACGCATTCGTTCTAAGCGGGCTCGTTCAACTCATCGTGCTCTCGGGATACAACGTCATGGTCGTCGCTGACTGGATGATGGCGCTCATCGCCGCGCTACGGCTCTCGCGCCGCGCGCAAGCGGTCGCCGGCGCGCTCGCGGTCACCGCATTCGTGCTCGTCGCGGGTGCGAGTTCGACCGCGCTGCGCGCGGCGCTCATGGCGCTCATCGCGCTCTATGCGCGCGCGACCGGTCGCTCGTATGCCGCCGGTCGCGCGCTCCTCCTCGCCGTCTTCCTCATGCTTCTCCTCAATCCGCTCTACCTCGCGTTCGATCCCGGATTCGGGCTCTCCGTCCTCGCGACCGCGGGCCTCATCGCGCTCACGCCGCACATCGCAGCGCGCCTCTCCTTCGTCACGAGCGCATTCTGGAAAGAGGCGTGGGCGACGACCCTCGCGGCCCAGCTCGGCGTGCTGCCGCTCCTCCTCTACGACACGGGCAACCTCTCTCTGGTCGCGATTCCCGCGAACCTCGCGGTGATGCCCGTCATGCCCGCCGCGATGGGACTCGCGGCGCTCGCCGGATTCGCAGGCGCGCTCCTCCCGCAAACCGCGGCCCTCTTTCTCGCACTGCCCTCGTACTATGCGACCGCCTACGTGATAGCGGTCGCGCGGCTCTCCGCCGCGCTTCCGTTCGCCCGTATCATCGTGCCCGCGTTCCCGTTCATCCTCGTCCTCGCGGCGTACGCGGCGGTCGCTTACTTCGCTGCGTCGAAGCGCTTTTCGACGACGCTCCAGTTCACGTTCTCGAGGAAGGCCTCCACGTAGCTCTTCTTCTCGGAGGGCACGTAGTCGACCATGAACGCGTGCTCCCAGAGGTCCAAGGCGAGGAGCACCGGAAGCCCCGCAAGCTGACCGAGCTGGTGATCTTCGACGAATACCGTGTGGATCGTGCGCCCGCGCGGATCGTAGTACACGACGACCCAGCCGATGCCGCGGCTGCCCGCGACCTCCTTTATGTGCGCGATGAACTGCTCACCGCTCCCGTACTTTTCTGCGGCCGCTTTCGCGAGTCCCGACTCCGGCGAGCCGCCCTTCTCGCCCTCGAATTGCTCGAAGTAGTACTCGTGCATACGCATGCCGTCGAACTCGAACGCGAACCGGCGCCGCAGCTCTGCGATGGCGAGCTTGTCGCCCTCGCTCGCCTTATCGCCGTACGCGGCGTATCCCTTCAGGGTTTCCATGATGAGATTCACGTTCTTCACGTAGCCCTGGTAGAGGCCGAGGTGCACCTCTACCTGCTTCTGCG
Source organism: bacterium (assembly GCA_021812925.1). The sequence continues at coordinate 1,880 of JAKAMK010000066.1, forward strand.
AGAGCCCCTTGAGCTCCGGCAGGTCGAACTGTTTCGCTTCGTAGGTCATAAAACAAATGTATCACACCGAAATGTCTTGGACCTTGAAAGGCCTTGTATAGGCTATATGTTCGTGTTATAAATACAGTGGGTAATACTTTCGTGGTGGCAGAGATGAAAAAAGAATCTTGGCATGAATTCAGACTTCGACACCCGGCAATCGCCGATAAGATCCTCCTCCTCGGAACAGCACTTTACGAAAGGGGCGCCGAGGCGGCCAGGAGCTCCAGAGAAATCAAGGAGCTCTCAAGCCTCATAAACGAGGCGCCACAAGGGGTCCGCACAATGCTGGGATTCCCCGAGCATCGAGTAAGCGAGACGACCCTTCTGACCGCAATCTTCGTCAGTGGCAGCTCACTGCTACTCGATTATGTGCGCTTCGGAAGTTGCTGACTCTGCGTCGCGGTGGCCGTCCTGTAAGGGGCGGCCACCATCTTTTTAATCCTGCGTCTCAAGCTCTAGGAGTTTCCGAATCTGTTCGACCTGATCCGCGACGATGGCCCAGTCACGGATCATATCGCGATCTGTGAGAGCTTCTGCACTAAAGACCACCGGGCGATTCTCAGCCGTATGTTCCGGCAGTTCCTCGCCCGGTTTCCACCGTATCGGCTGTTCGAATTCGACGTGGTCATCCGCCTCGCGCAGCAGGTCGAGCAGGGTTGCAAGAGAGTTGAGCAGCGCGTCGTGGATATGGCGTCTTTGTTTATCCGACTGAACGAATGCTTCGCGCTGTTCTTCACCGCTCATACGCAGCATCGCCATCTTTGAATTCCTGAACTTCAAGATTGCGGCAACATACTTGCGGCACCAGAGTTTTATGGACGATACGCTGCCCGTGAGGAGTTTTGCAATCCGGGCCGCCTCAGAATCATCCTGAACGACTCTCAGGGCCTCCGTCGCTTTCGCCGCCGCAGCTTGGAGGGACGCGAATGTCGGAACTCGTCCTTCTTCATAGAGCCGCATTACGCCGTTGTCATCGAACTTTTCGAGTGCGCTATGGAGCTCCTCGTATGCATGCTGTCGATCCGCTTCGTCATGCAAATTCCCCCTATGGTGTTGGACAAGGTCATCTATTTCCCCAATGACGTCCTCGGTCGGAGCGATTGCCGCGTCCGCATCGAGATTTTCTTCTTCGTGAGTCGACGATTGAGGCGGTTTCTCAGGGGAGGGCATAGTATGCTGATTCGAAGTGGTTAATAATCTTCGTCTTCAGATTCTACTCTTATCCGTGATGATTGTCGCGAACGTGCTCGTGTTCTCGCAAATCTTCACACCAGAGACGCTCTCCTTGACCAAACCTCTTTCGGTCGCCAGTACGACCATGCTTGTCCGTATGGGAAGCAGTAGGACCATACTTATCGGCGCTGGACCGGACGCCTCGGCGCTGCGGGCGCTCGGCGAGACGCTCGCGCCCTGGCAGCGGAGCCTCTCTGCGCTCGTCCTCACGAGCATCTCGGGTGCCGACGCGGGCGGCGCGTCCGAAGTGCTCGCGCGGTACCGCGTGGCAGAAATCGTGAGACCGGAAGCGGAAGGCACGGCGAGTAGGGAAGCGGCGCTCGCCGAGGCGAGTGCCGCTTCCGGCACGCACATCACGCTCGCGCATCGCGGCGACCGCTTTGCGCTCGGGGGCGGCGCGTACCTCGACGTGCTCTGGCCACCCGAAACCGATACGCCGCTCCGCGCGAGTGACGGACCGCTCGTCCTACGCCTCTCGTACGACAGGACCGCCATCGACATCGCGCCCGACGGCTTGCCGGGGAGCGACGCCGCGTGGCTCGCGGAACTCGACGCAGGGCTGCCCGCAGCTTCGTTCACCATGAGCTCCTCGACGCCCGCGGGCACCTACGTCTCGGACGGGATACATCTATATAAGGAATAAGCCGGGCGGCCTACGGCCGCCCGGCTTATTCCTGTCCTTCCAGCTTAAATTTTGCCGGCCTTCTTGAGGGCTGCGTACGCGCCGTTCTTCTTGATAGTCTTCAAGCCCTTTACGGAGACGTCGACGAGCACGGTCTTGCCGAGCTCGGGGACGTAGATGCGGCGCTTCTGGAGGTTTGCCTTGCGGCGGACCTTGCCCGTCGGGTTGAACTGCGTCGCGCGGACGCGGTTCGAGTACCGCCCGCCGATCTGCGTGCTCTTACCGGTGATGTCACACGTTCGTGCCATAGTTGCCGCATCCTACCACACGCCGTAGACTAAAGGCAAATGACCTCGATCGTCCTGTCCCTCGCCGTCCTCATCCTCTCCGTCATCGCGCACGAGGTCGCGCACGGCTACGCAGCCGACGCGCTCGGCGACCCGACCGCGCGGCTCGCGGGCCGCCTCACCCTGAATCCGCTCCCGCACATCGATCCGGTGGGCTCGGTCATCGTGCCCGCGCTCCTCGTCCTGTCCGGTTCGCCGATACTCTTTGGGTGGGCGAAGCCGGTACCGTACAATCCGTACAACCTCACCTCGCGACGCTGGGGCGAGACCGCCGTCGCGCTCGCGGGCGTCGCGACGAACTTCACGCTCGC
>JAKAMK010000006.1 GCA_021812925.1 bacterium
AAGGCGCTCCGCGCGAGCCGCTCCCGCCTCGGGAACATGCCCTTAGGCCGCGAGGCGCGCGCGCCCGTCGCGGCGGCGGCGGCGCAGGATGTTCTTTCCTGCGGTCGTCTTCGAGCGCGTGCGGTACCCGTGCGTCTTCGCGCGCTTGCGCTTCTTCGGCTGGTAGGTGCGTTTGGTCGACATGCTGACGAGGTTAGGTTGTGCACATGATAGTAACAGGTTCTCCACCAAACGCCAGTGTAGCGACGCGCGGGCGGGACGCGTATAATCCTAGGCACTATGGATAAAGGGAATGCCCGTGAGCTTTGGGAATTCGTGCTGACACAGGTCGAGCTCTCCATTTCCCCCGCCAATTTCAACACCTGGTTCCGCGATAGCTCTATCGTGAAGATAGAGGAGGGGGTCGTCTACATCGGCGTCCCGAGCCAATTCTTCAAGGATTGGTACCTGAAGAAGTTCCACACGCTCCTCCTGAAGATCATCCGCGACGTCTCCTACGAGTTCCGCAATATCGAGTACCAGATCGTGAAGGATGAGCGCCGGAAGCCGCCGCGGGAGGTGAAGGCGGCCGACCGCGGGCTCATGGAGCTCCCCTTGGACGAGTTCTACATCAACAAGAGCGACAACCTGAATCCGAAGTACACCTTCGACAGCTTCGTCGTCGGTTCCTTCAACGAGCTCGCATACGCCGCTGCGCAGGCAGCCATCCAGCGCCCCGGCATAACCTACAACCCGCTCTTCATCTACGGCGAGACGGGCCGCGGCAAGACGCACCTCATCCAGGCCATCGGCAACCACTACAAGAAGCAGTACCCGGGACGCAAGGCGTTCTACCTCACCTCGGAGAAGTTTGCGGTCGACTACACGGACTCCGTGCAGTCGGGCACCGCGAATCGCTTCAAGGACAAGTACCGCCAGTACGACCTCCTCATCATGGACGATGTGCAGTTCCTCTCGAAGAAAGATAAGACCCAGGAGGAGCTCTTCCACCTCTTTAACGCGCTCCACGACAACAACAAGCAGATTATCTTCTCCTCGGACCGCCCGCCGACGGCCATCCCGGACATCGCCGAGCGCCTGAAAGGCCGCCTCGCGAGCGGCATGGCGGTGGACATCGGCGAACCGGACCCCGAATCCCGCATGGCTATCGTGCGGCGGAAGGCGGGGCAGCACGGAGTTACCCTCTCCGATGCGGTCATCGAGTACGTGGCGACCGCCACCTCGGGGTCTATCCGCGAGCTTGAGGGCATGGTGAACAGCCTCGTCTGCCACGCGCAGGTGAAAGGGCAGGCGCCGGATATCGCCGAGGTGCGCCAGTCGCTCCGCTCCTTCACCCGTCCCCAGAAGAACATTTCGGTGAAGAATGTGGTCGACAAGGTCGCCGAGTTCTACGGTATCGATGAGGACAGTATCTACGAGAAGACGCGCCGCAGGGAAGTGGTGCGCCCGCGACAGGTCATCATGTATATCCTTCGCGAGGATTTTAACGTCTCGTATCCAACTATCGGTTCGAAGCTTGGTGGTCGCGACCATACGACCGTTATCCACTCCTGTGAGAAGATAAAGCGTGAAGTAGCTGAGGATAGCGACCTGGCAAAAGAGATACAGAATATCCGCACCCTGCTCGTATGACCCTTATCCCCGTCGCCATGAAAAACTTTTCAACAGATTACGAAGATTTGGTGACGGAAACGGGCGCGTCACAGAGCGGGATTCTCGGGTTTTCCACCTATCAACAGCGCTAATAAGCATCCGTATGAGAATCTCTATCGAAAAGAAAATACTATCGGAGGCAGTGCACACCGCAGCGCGATTCGCGGAACGGAAGAATGCGTCGCTCCCTGCACTTTCCTCAGTGCTCCTCATTGCCGGTGATGATGGCATCAAGCTGCGGGCGACGAATCTCGAGACGGGTATCGACCTCAAGGTTGAAGGACAGTGCAACGGAGAGGGGGTGGTCGCGATACCTGCGACAATACTCGAACAGGTAGCGTCGTCGTTTACCGGTGAAGGGGTCGTGCACCTCGAGCAGGCTGGGGATACTGTCACCATCGCGAGCGGGTCAGGAAAGTCGTCGGTGAAAACCGTGCCGTACGACGATTTCCCCTCGATACCCTTCCCGGAAAAACCAAAGAATCGCATCGTTATCCCCGGCACGACCCTGAAGAGCGTGTTTGCGGCGATCGCACCAGTCGCGTCAGTTTCTACCATACGACCCGAGCTCGCGAGCACCCACCTCGCGATCGAAGGAGGAACCCTCACTGCCGTCGCGACAGACTCGTTCCGCCTCGCGGAGAAGAAGGTATCGCTCTCGAACACGGGCACCCAGGGGGCCTTCCTCATCCCGGCGAAGAATGCGCTTGAGATCGCACAGGCACTCCCCGACGAGGATGTCATCCTCTCCTTCGACGACAACCAGTGCGCCTTCGTGAGTAACCGCGGTATGATCGTCTCGCGCCTCACGAACGCGACCTATCCGGACTACCGGCAGATCATCCCGAAAGAGTCGGTCGTCGAGGCGATCGTGCTTCGGAAGGATTTCGAATCGGCACTGAAGCGCACCATGATATTTTCGGATACGTTCCAGAAGGTGCGACTCAGCTTCGACCCGAAGGAAAAACACCTCACGCTCTTCGCACGCAATGCGGACGTCGGAGAGTCCTCGGAGCCGATTGTCGCGCAGCTCTCGGGTTCCGCACTCGATATCGCATTCAATCACCGCTACCTGACCGCCGTGCTCTCGCTCACGAGCGCCGACAGCCTCTCGCTAAACGCGGCGGGCGTCGGCCGGCCGCTCGTCATCCGCGGCGTCGGCGACAGCTCGCTCCTCTACCTCGTCTCGCCGATGAACCAGTAGGCTCCATACGAATAGCAGAGAGCCCGCGCCGTAGGCGCGGGCTCTCTGCTATTCCGGTTCACCTATTGCGCCGTCGTGCTCGCGACCGGCGAAAGCGGCACGGGGAGCTGCACGCCGCCGGAGAAATCCTGGGGGTGTGAGGCATACCACGAGGCGACGCCGTACTCCCAGTACGCGTACTGCGGGTCCTGCGAGGGATCGGCAGGCGGGGCGCCCTGCGGGTCGTTCTTGTCCGTCCAGTAGAGGAGGCTGTGGGGCACTACGGCGCCGGTCCTGTCAGGGATGCGCCAGTTGCCCTGGAGCATGGGCGGCACCGAAGCAGAAATGGGGTCGGGCTGCCCGAAGTACGTCCTCGGGTACGTCGTGAGGGCGTACGCCATGATGTCGTGCCAGGAAGGTGCGAGGATCATACCGGCAATGCTCTTCACCATAGGCGTGTTGTCATTGTTGCCGGCCCAGGTCCCGATGACGACGGAGGGCGTATACCCGATGACCCAGGCGTCGCGCGTATCGTCCGTGGTGCCGGTCTTCACCGCGACGTCGTACCCGGGGAAGTAGAGCGGCGAGTCGAGCGAGTATTCTGGGACGCGCGCGGGGTTGTCGGAGAGCATCGCGTTCATGTCGTTCGCGATGTTCTCGGGGAGCACGCGCGCGGGGTCCGGCGTGTACTGTTCGAGGACGTTCCCCTGCGCGTCGTCGACCTCGAGGATGCCGGTCGGCGTGTAGTGTGTGCCGCCGTTCGCGAACGCGGCGTACGCGCCCGTGAGGTCGAGGAGGCGCACCTCGCCACCGCCGAGCACCAGCGTGAGTCCGTACTGGTTCGCGTCGCCGAGCGAGGTGAGCCCCATGGATTCCGCGAGATTGATGGCCTTCTGGATGCCGACCAGGTACAGGGTCTTGATGGCGGGGATGTTGATCGACTGCGCGAGCGCGGTCTCCATGGTCATGGGGCCGCGGAAGGTGTTGTCGTAGTTCGAGGGTGCGTAGCAGGGCGATGTGTTGTTCGCGAGGTCGGAAGGCTTGCATGCGGTCGAGAACTGCGTCGGCGTATCGAAGACGACCGTGTCGCGCGTGTAGCCGTCCTCGAGGGCGAGTGAGTAGATAAACGGCTTCATGGTCGAGCCCGGCTGCCGGAGGGCGAGGGCCGCGTTGAACTGGCCGTCGGTGGTCGTCGAGAAGAAGTCGCTCGAGCCGACCATGGCGAGGATCTGGCCCGAGTTCGGGTCGAGGGCGACCATCGATTCGTTGCTCGCGCGGTCGTTCTTGAGGAGGGTCGGCGCCGCAGCTGAGATGATACTCTCCGCGTGGGTTTGCAGGTCCGCATCGAGGGTCGTCGTCACCTTGAGGCCGGAAACGAGCGCGTTCGGGCCGAACTGCTGCTCGAGCTGGTTCAGAATGTAGAAAACGAAGTGCGGGGCGATGATGGTCGTCGAGCGGCCGGTCGGGGAGAAGGAGACCTGTTCGGTCTTCGCTGCTGCATACGCAGCGTCCGTGATGAAGCCGAGCGTATGCATGCGGTCGAGCACGATATTTTTGCGCGCATCGAGCGCGCTCTTGTTCGGGCCGTAGGGCGAGAAGTACGAGGGCGCCTGAATCATCGCGGCGAGGTAGGCACTCTGCGCGAGGTCGAGGTCCTTCGCAGGGATGCCGAAGTACGCCTCGGAAGCCGCTTCGACGCCGTAGAGCGTCCCGCCGAGAGGAATCGTGTTGAGGTACGTCTCGAGGATCTGGCTCTTCGAGTACTCCTCTTCGAGACGGATGGCGAGTATCCACTCATGAATCTTGCGGGTGATGGTGCGCTCATTCGTGAGGAGCGTGTTCTTCACGACCTGCTGGGTGATGGTCGAGCCGCCCTGAGTCGAGCCGCCCGGGATGAGGTCGGCGAGCGCCGCGCGCACGATGGAAGCCACGCGGATGCCGCCGTGCTCGTAGAAGCTTGAGTCCTCGATGGCGATGGCCGCGCTCTGCATGTTCGGCGAGATCTCCGATAGCGGTACGACGACGCGCTTCGCGTCGCGGTTGTAGTCGTAGAGGAGCACCTGGCCGGTGCGGTCATAGATCTTCGTCGACTGGTCGACCTGGCGGTTCGCGAAGGTGCTGATGGCAGGCACCGGGGTGAGGGCGACCGCGAGGAGGATGAGGCCCGTCATGATGCAGCCAGCCGCGAGGACGGCGAGGATGATGACCTGCACCTTGTGCTTCACGGGAATGTGCCACCCGGTACGGAGACGCCGTTCGCGCATGGGAGTCATGCTACCACGAGCGGCCCGTGGCGAGTGCCACGGGCCGCTCTCTGCGGGCGAACCTAGAACGATTCTTCCTCCTCGCTGGAGCCGAAATCGCCTTCATCAGACTCTTCGTCGGGGCCGTCCTCGAGTTCGTCCTCGTCTTCGAGTTCGTCGTCAGTCGGCTCGCGGAAATCGTCGTCGGTCATACGGATGCGTATTGCAATTAACCCACTCGGGGCTGGTATATTTGAGCAAAATCCGCGGCACATGCAAGGGGGAATCGCCCCGCCTGTGTATTAGCGTGCGGCAAGTGCGGCGTGGCCAAGGGAGAGTGCCGCGATGCCGAGCGCGATAGCGTCGAGTTCGTCATCGAGCCGCTTCGGCTTCGGCGGGAGCGCGACCAGTTTCGGCACCATGCGGGCTATCGAGGCCTTATCCGCGGCGCCGTGCCCGGTGACCGCGAGCTTCACAGTCTGCGGGGAGCACTCGATCACGAGGAGCTTCGCGAGCCCTGCGGCGGCAAGCACAGCGCCGCGCGCTTCCGCCACGCCGATAGCCGTCTTCACGTTCGTGCTGAAGAAGAGCGTCTCGAGGGCGAGTGCGTCGGGAGCGTGGTTTTCAATGGTACTCGAGACGGCGCGGAAGATGACCGCGAGACGTTCCGCGGCTGTGCCTTTCGGCGGCGTCACGCAGTCGCTCGAGACTAGGTGCGGCTTCGAGGGATCGCCCTCGAGGACCGCGACACCCATGCGGTCGAAGCCCGGGTCGATGGCGAGGATGCGCATGCAAAGAGTATAGTCCCAAATCCTAAGTACCAAATCACAAGAACCAAAGACACGCCGAACGTTTGGGCCGTGCTAGCTATCCGTTTGGTACTTGAGATTTGGTTCTTGGAATTTAATCCTCGCTCGAGGTGCTTTCGAATCCGACCGCGTTCGTATACACCGCCTGCACATCATCCTGGTCATCAAGCTTGTCGAGAAGCGTGCCGAGCCGTTCGGCGTCCTCATCCGTGAGTTCCGTGAGTGGTTCGTTCGGCTTATAGCCGCCCTCGGGGAGTTTCGTGAACGCCCACGCTGCCGCGCCGGGCGAGGCCATCTCGATGTCGCTCTTCGTAAAGACGAGTTTCACCTCCTGCGTCGTGCGGTTGCGTGCGTCGGTGAGCGCATCCACGAGGATGGCGGTACCGCCCGGGCCATATGCTTCGTACACGACGCGCTCCATCTCGCCCGCGTCCTTGCTCGTACCTTTCGCGACCGCGCGCTCGATGTTGTCCTTCGGCATGTTCACCGCCTTCGCGCGCGCGATGGCTGCGGCGAGTCCGGGCGAGGTTACGTCGCCGCCGGCCTGCTTCGACTCGAGCGCGATGAGGCGCGCGTAGCGCGAGAATACGCGGCTCTTCGCGGCGTCCGTCGCGGCTTTCTTGTGCTTTATCTGCGCCCATTTGTTGTGTCCGCTCATGTTGGCAGTCTAGCAAATGGGCGGAGCCGCCCAAAATCGCCATATGCTGCGTTGCGGCTTCACCTCAAGGTCTCACCGTACGCTCGAGTACGGCTCGGCCTTTCGGCTTGCCGCGCCTTGCCTCTGGCGATTTTGACCCGGCTCGAGCTGACCGAATAGATACGCACCTTCTCTAAAACCCTGCCTGGGGTGATTCCGGAATACAGGACGCGCACAATCATGAGCGGGTACCGGCTATACCATTTCATTCGCCACCCCCAATCCCGTAGGGCCCTCACGGGAGGCCGAGGTAGTAGATTGAAGTGTCCGTGACCCAGTCAATTGAGCTCACGCCCATATCTCCGACGGGTCGTCCTTGGGACGTGCCTCCAGGCAGGGTTTTAAAGAACGTACGTTGTGATAATAACACCTATCCTAGATAGTTGCGACCTTTGGTGGTGAGGATGCGACCGCGCGGGGAGCGCTCGACGAAGCCGAGGCGTAAGAGGTACGGCTCGTAGACGTTCTCGAGGGTGTCGGGGTCCTCGTGGAGCGCAGCGGCGAGCGCGCGGATGCCCGCAGGACCGCCGCGGAAGGACTCGAGAAGGACGGAGAGGTAGCGGCGGTCGTCTTTCGTGAGGCCCAAGGCGTCGATGCCGAAGAGCGCGCAGGCTTCATCGGCCACCTGGGCCGAGAGCGGACGCTCGTGCACTTCGGAAAAATCGCGCACACGCTTCAAAAGTGCGTTCGCGGTGCGAGGGGTAGCGCGGCTCCGCGCGGCGACGCGGTCGATGACCTCGTCCGGTGCGGTGAGGCCGAGGACGCTCGCGCTTCGGCGGACGATGTCGCGGAGGTCGTCGTCGGTATAGAAGTCGAGCTGGTACGTGCCGCCGCCGAAGCGCGAGCGTAATGGCCCCGAGAGGTCGGCGACCTTCGTCGTCGCGCCGACGAGGGTAAAGGGCGGGAGCGCGAGCTCGACCGTGCGCGCGGACGGACCCTTGCCAAGGATGATGTCGAGGTGGCCGCTCTCGAGCGCGGGGTAGAGGAGCTCTTCAATCTTGTGCGAGAGGCGGTGAATCTCGTCGATGAAGAGCACGGTGCGCGGCTCGAGGTTCGTGAGGATGGCGGCGAGGTCGGCTGCGCGCTCGATGGCGACGCCCGAGGTCGTCTTGAGGGGTGCGTTGAGCGTCTCGGCGACGAGGTAGGCGAGGGTCGTCTTGCCAACGCCCGGCGGGCCGTAGAAAAGGAAGTGCTCGGGCATGCCGCCGCGTTTTTTTGCGGCGTCTATCGCGATCCGCACGTTCGCTTTTATCTGTTTCTGGCCGACATAGTCGTCCCAGGCATGCGGCCGGAGCGCCGCGTCGAGCGATTGGAGGGTGGCCTCGGGTTCCTGGGAGGGGCTTGACATAAAATTGCTACAGTGCTAGCATTCTATCACACGAGTTCGGGGCCTGTCCCGCTCGTCCTGCACCTTCCGGCAACGGAGGTGGTTTCTTTTTCATCCCGCGCATACTCCTCTAGGCAAAGCTTGACGGCTTCGGGCGTTTCCCCAAGGATTTCCTGGTTCGCTACTTCGGTAGCGCGGCTGGGAATCTCCTCAGGTGTCTCGTCCACCCTACGATCTTGTAGGTTCCGCCTGGAGGAGTATGGGCAGGAGCAGAGGGCCGCGGCATTAGCCGCGGCCCTCTGCCTATGCCTGCGGCAGGTCGACCGTGGCGGCGACCTCGGCGAGGGAGGTGGTGCCGGCGAGCGCTTTCAGGATGCCGTCCTGCGCCATCGAGAGGTAGCCCTGCTTCGCGACCGCTTTGCGGATTTCCTGCTCCGGCGGGTTGTCGCGGAGGAAGTTCGCGAGCGCGTCATCCATGAAGATGGCTTCGTAGAGACCGATACGTCCGTGGTAGCCGGTATCGTCCGCGGTAGCGGGCGCCGGGTCCCACACGGTCGTAGGGTTCTGCGGGATGAGCGATGCATCGGGGAAGCCCTCGAACACCTTCGCGATCATCGCCTTCTCGGCTTCCGTGAGCGGACGCTCCTTTCTTTGAGCTGGGTCGAGGCGACGCAAAAGGCGCTGCGCCATCGAGACGGTCACCGCCGAACCGAACGATTTCGGGTCAGCGCCGAGGTCGGCGAGGCGCGGGAAGGTCCCGGCCGCGTCGTTCGTGTGCAGGGTCGAGAATACGTAGTGCCCGGTAAGCGCGGCCTGGATAGCGATATCCGCGGTCTCGCCGTCGCGTATCTCGCCCACCATGATGACGTCCGGGTCCTGGCGCACGATGGAACGGAGTCCTTCGGCAAAGGTGTACTTCTTGCCGTCCACCTGCGTCTGCACGATGCCCGCGAGGTGGTACTCGATCGGGTCCTCGATGGTGATGATCTTTATATCGGGCGACTGTATCTCGCGGAGGAAGGAGTAGAGCGTCGTCGTCTTGCCGGAACCCGTCGGGCCCGTCGTGAGGAGCATGCCGTTCGGCCGCTTTATCTCTCGCTCGAGGCGCGCGAGGAGCTTCTCCTGGATGCCGAGCTCGGTAAAGGGGTGCTGCGTCGTCTCGGGGTCGAGGAGGCGGAGCACGATGGACTCGCCGTAGGCGCCCGGGATGAACGAGGCGCGGACCTCGACTGCGCGGTCGCCGCGCTCGAGCGAGAAGCGGCCATCCTGCGGCCGGTTCGTCACGTTCAGCTTCACCGCGGCAAGGAGCTTCAGGCGCGAGTTGAGCTGGTGGTACGTCGCAGGGTCGAATCGGTACGCCTCGACGAGGATGCCGTCGAGCCGCAGGCGCAGCCGGGTCGCTTCCTCTTCGGGCTCGAAGTGGAGGTCGGAAGCGCGCAGGGCGAGGCCTCCCGCGAAGATGAGCTCGAGCACGCGCGAGACGCGGTCGAGCGACTTTTCGGCGACCGCCGCGTCCAGCTCGGCGCGCAGCGCGCTCTTCGACGTGGTCTCGCTCGTGAGCCGATTGAGGGTTTCCGGCGCGACCGCAAAGACGCCCGGCTTTGACTCGGTCGCGTAGGAGAGGTCGGCGTAGCGGGAGAGCGCCTTATTGAGGCCGCGTTCGGAGACGAGGAACTGCTTCACCGCGTAGTCGCGCGCCGCGAGGTCCTCGAGGAGCTTCGCGAGCGCGGGATTGCCCGGGTTATGCACGGCGAGCGAGAGGTGCTTCGCGCTCTTCTCAAACGCTGCCGCCTGTGCAGCCCGCGCGTCGGCCTCCGGGATGACGCGCAGGGCGTCGACGTCGACGGGGTGCATGGCGAGGTCGGCGTACGTCATGCCGTACTTCTCCGAGAGCATGCGCGCGATGTCTTCTTCTTCGCGCTCGCGCGTGACGGCGAGCTCCGCGTCAGTCTTCGTCGTATCGAACGGAAGGTCCATAGGGGGCATGATAGCACTCACGCAGGGCAGGGAACCGCGGTATTTGACAAATAGGCAATTTAGTAATACAGTATTTCGCAGCGAAACTCTTGAGCTGGAGGCTCCCATGAGACGTTTGCACCTTTTGGCGTGCATAGCTTGCATCGCGCTCAGCATTCCCGCTGCGCGCGCTGCGACGACGGTCAGCTACCTGCCCATGCTGTCGGCCGTCCCTGAAGGGGCGACCTACAACCTGTGCACGAGCACGGGCTACGGCCTCGATGCTCGGCAGGAATGTCGCCTGGTACACAAAGCCTGCCAACAGGTCGCGCCGGACAGCACGACCTGCAGCTGGACCGCCGGCGAAGGCGCCGTGGCGTACCAACCGCAGCAAGCGCCGCAGTACCAGTACCCCTGGTACATGGTCCGTTGCGCACCGCAGCTCGCCATCGGCGTCCGTTCGCGGCACGCCGCCGTGTACTACCAGTCCGGCGCCGTATGCCGGCCACCCGGTCCAACGTATCCCGGTTTCGGGATGGGACCGTGGGGGTTCTGACCAACACGCCAAACGCGCCCGCTTCTTTCACGAGAAGCGGGCGCGCTCACGTATATAGGAGTAAAATGGGCGCGTGGAAATGACCGTACAGACGCTTCCGGAGTTCGAGCGGGTCGCGAAGGAATTCGCGCGCGGCCTCCGGCCGCGCGCGAAAGGCGCGACGCTCGTCACGCTCTCGGGTGAGCTGGGCGCGGGGAAGACCGCATTCACGAAAGCGGTCGCACAGGAACTTGGCGTGAGCGAGGTGGTGAATAGTCCGACGTTCGTCCTCGAAAAGATATACCAGCTCTCCCTTGGGGGTCCGACTCCCAAGTTCAAGCGGCTCGTGCACATCGACGCGTACCGTCTCGAGAAGGGGAGCGAGCTCGCGCCGCTCGGGTTCGATGAGCTCATGCAGGACCAGGGAAACCTGGTCCTATTTGAGTGGCCGGAAAAAATTTCAGGGGCGCTCCCGGCGCCCGCGCACGCCATCGCCATTTCCGTACTTGAGCAGGGGCGGCATATAACTATCCGGCCATGACCCTCCGCTCGAAACGAAAGCCACGCATCGTGCTGCTCGACACGCACGCCATCATCCATCGCGCGTACCACGCGCTCGCAACCGCAGGGCTCACGGGACCGGACGGCATGCCGACGGGTGCTCTCTACGGTGTCGTGACGATGCTCCTCAAGATCGTGCAGGAGCTCGAGCCTGACTACCTCGTTGCGTGCTACGACCTGCCGGGGCCGACCGTGCGCCATGAAGCGTACGAAGCATACAAGGGCACGCGTGCGAAGCTCGAGGACGAGCTCGTGCTGCAGATCGAGAAGTCGCGTGAGATTTTTAAGGCGTTCAACGTGCCGGTGTACGAGCGCGCCGGATTCGAGGCGGACGACCTCCTCGGCACCATCGCGCACGAACTCGCGAGCCACAAAGGTCTCGACGTCATCATCGCCTCGGGCGACATGGACACCCTGCAGCTCGTCGACGACGACCGCGTGCGCGTGTACACGCTGAAGAAGGGCTTCAACGACACCATCCTCTATGACGAGCAGGCCGTCGTGGACCGCTACGGATTTACGCCCACGCAGATTCCCGACTACAAAGGGCTCCGCGGCGACCCCTCGGACAACATAAAGGGCGTGCCCGGTGTGGGCGAGAAGACCGCGACTGAACTTCTGAAACACTTCGGTACCGTCGAGGGGCTCTATCAGGCGCTCGCGAAGAAGGACGCGGATGAGGCGTTCGCGAAGCAAGGTATAAAGCCCCGCATCATCGCGCTTTTGCGCGAACACGAGGAGGACGCACGGTTCTCGAAGGCGCTCGCGACCATCTGCACGGACGCACCCATCGCGTTCTCACTCCCCGAGAAGCCGTGGAGGGAGACGGTCGACCTCGCCGCGGTGCTCGCGCTCTTCGACCGGTTCGGTTTCCGGTCGCTGAAGCCGCGCGTGCAGAAGGTGCTCGCACAATCGATAGACGAGTTCATCGACGAGGAGCCCGCGCCCGAAACGCCTGCGGAGCCCGTCGACCCCGCGCTCCTCGCGGAGGCGCAGGTCATGCTCTGGCTCATCTCGTCGGAATTCACGAACCCCTCCCTCGAGGACGTGCTCGCGTACGCGAAGGAGCAGTCGCTTCCCGCGGCGCATGCGGCGCTTGCCGGAGAGCTCGCGAAGCTCGGGCGCGTACGCGAGGTATACGAAGGAATCGAGATGCCGCTCATACCGGTCATCGCGCGCATGGAAGCACACGGCGTGCTCGTCGACAAGCAGGCGCTCGAGCGGCTCGCGAAAGCGTACACGAAAGAGCTTGCTGCCATAGAAACGCGCATCTATGCGGCGGCGGGCAAGGAGTTCAATGTGAACTCCCCGAAGCAGCTCGGCGAGGTCCTCTATGACGAGCTCCACATCACGCCCGAACGCATGAAGCGCACGGTGGGCGGACAGCGCTCGACGAAGGAGAGCGAGCTCGAGAAGCTCCGCGACCAGCACCCGATCGTGGGCGACGTGCTCGAGTACCGCGAGGTGAAGAAGCTCCTCGGCACGTACATCGAGAACCTGCCGGCGCTCCTCGACACGGACAATCGGCTGCACGCGGAGTTCATCCAGACCGGCACCACGACTGGGCGGCTCGCGAGCGCGAACCCGAACCTCCAGAACATCCCACTCCACTCGGAGCGCGGGAAGGCCATCCGCGACGCGTTCATTGCGCCCCCGGGCTTCACGCTCCTCGCGCTCGACTACTCGCAGATAGAGCTGCGGCTCGCGGCGATACTCTCGGGCGACGAGAAACTCTGCGAGGTGTTCCGGAACGGGCGCGACGTGCACCGCGAGGTCGCCGCGATGGTGTTCAACGTCGCGCCGGAGCACGTCGACCGCGAGATGCGCCGGCGGGCGAAGGTCATCAACTTCGGCATTCTCTACGGCATGGGTGTGAACGCGCTCCGCGTGCAGCTCGGTTCGACGACTGCGGAAGCGCACCAGTTCCTCGAGGACTATTTCAAGACGTTCAAGACGCTCTCCGAGTACCTCGAGTCGACCAAGGGCTTCGCGCGAAAGCACGGCTACACCGAGACCCTGTTCGGCCGCCGCCGCCAGTTCCCGGAGATGAAATCGCCTTTGCCGTACGTGCGCGCGCAAGCCGAGCGCATGGCGATAAACGCGCCCATCCAGGGAACGGAGGGCGACATCATCAAGCTCGCGATGGTCGAGGGCGACCGCATGCTCGCGGAAGAGGGCGCGGCAGATGATGCGCACCTCGTGCTCTCTGTGCACGACGAACTCATCTACGAGGTTCGCACGGAGCGACTCGCGGAGCTCGCACCGAAACTGAAAAAGGTGATGGAGTCGGTCCTCGTAGGGCACGAGACGCACGGCGTGCCCATCATCGCGGAAATGAAAGCGGGCGCGGATTGGGGAAACCTCGAGAGGGTTGACTAGAGGGTTGCTCCGTTGTTATATAGGTTTGGGGAAACGAAAGGAAATGGCCATGCGCTGGTTCAAAATCATCGCACTGAGCACATTGCTGCGCGTGTGGGCCGGTATCATCTACCTGTCCCTGTTCATCGCTTTCTGGAACTTGTGGCCAGGGATCCTCATCTTCGGCGCTTTGTGGCTCGTGTGTGTGCGGTTCGCGGACACACCGCCCCCTGAACCGAAGCGGCTACCGCCCGGCAACTACCGGCTCGTGTTCGAGCCAGTATCGCACCGGCGACGGTAGCGGATATACCACCATGCACAAAGGCGCTCCCCGCGGGGCGCCTTTTGCTATCATGAGCGGGTGATTTACCTCTTCCGGGGGACCGATACCGACAAGGTGCGCGCGAAAGCGTTCGCCTGGATTGCGGCCGCACGCCAGAAAGAGCCGAACCTCGCCTACGCGCGCCTCGCGCGCGAGGAGCTCACCGCGGGCACGCTCGCGCACGCGGCGCAGTCGGGCGGTCTCTTCGTGAAGCGGCTTCTCGTCCTTCTCGACGACCCGTACGGGAGTACGCGCGCGAAAGATGAGGACGAGGACGCGAGTGACACGACAACCGCACTCGACGATGCGCTCGAGATGCTCGAGCAGAGCGATAACGTCATCGTCATCCTCGCGCCGAAACTTCCGGTGGCAAAAGTGAAGAAGCTCGCCACGCGCGCGGCGAAGGAGTACGTCGTCGATTTGCCCGCGGCTCGCTCCGCGAGCCGCGGCTTCAATACGGCGCTCGTGAACGCGCTCGCGGCGAAGAAGCGCGACACGCTCTGGCTCGAGATTGAACGCGCGCTCCGCGCGGGTGACGCGCCGGAAATGGTGCACGGCCTCCTCCACTGGAAGGCGCGCGACCTCATGCAGAAGGGGAGTCGGGCGTGGAAGCCGGAAGAAGCTCGCGCGCTCTCGCTCTCTCTTATCGCGCTTCTCGTCGAGAGTCGTCGCAAAGGTCTCGACCTCGCCGAATCCCTCGAGCGCTTCGCGCTCTCTATCTAACGCTATCGCGGGATGCCGCGCCCCGAGCGGGCAGCAGCTGCCGGAGCGCGAAAAGCATGATGAGTGCGTCGACCATGAATGAGTACACGGGAACGAGGAGGTTGTAGATGGTCAGGTGCGTCGTTGCGATAAGCTCGAGAGCCACGAAGGTCACGTAGAGTATCCAGAGGAACCAAGGCTCAGTCGACGGGTGCCGGTAGGTCTTGTACAGAGTCGGCACGCTCACTGCGAGGTCCGCGACGATACTGAGCGCGAGTGCGGTGAGCGGTTCGTTCGTGAGCGCCCACAGGACGATTGCGAGTATCGCCGTGGCGATGCTGAAGCGGTCGATAGGGGTCCAGGCCGCCTTGCCAGTCCGGAGCGCGACGAGGGCGACCAGACTGTTGCTGAACGCGCCGATGGCCGGGATGGCGAGCGACCAGTCGAGTCCCTGCGATGCTTGCGCCACGGCGGCGATGGCATAGAGGAGTGACCAGCCGAACCAGGAGACTGGGTTTGGTCGTGTGTCGTCGTGCAGGATGCTCCGTATGTACGGGACGAGGAGGACGACCATGCCGATCGTCGCGCCGGTCCCGACTACGGCGTGCCAGTCATACATCGGCAAAGTATAGCAGCGCCCGTCATGCGGCTCTGTTGGTCCGCCGCCATGCCCCCACTTGGAATCGGACCAAGGTCAGCGGCTCGATTACCGGACCTCCGTCTGTTATATTGTAAAGGTATCCGCCCGTAGCTCAGTGGTAGAGCAGGAAGCTTTTAACTTCAAGGTCGGTGGTTCGATCCCACCCGGGCGGACATGGAGAGGACGTTCAAAGAGCAGTGCATACGCTTGCGCCGGCAAGACAAGAGCATTGGCGAGATTGTAAAAATTACCGGCCGTCCAAAATCCTCGGTCTATACGCACATACACAATATTCCGCTCTCAGCAACAAAGCTCGCGCGCGTTCAGGCCGCTGCCATCGCGCGCATCAAGAAGTACCCGGCTGCCCGCAAAGGAAAGAGTGTTCGTCATTTTTCAAAATTCAATACCTGGAGTGCAGATGAGGTTCTTCTTGTTGCCCACCTGTTATTTGACGGGGAGATCGGCCGTGCGTGCATATATAACAACCGCAGTGAGGCGCTTATTGGGCGGGTCGAACGGTTGATGGGGAAGTGGTACGAGTACCCGCCGAAGCGCTTGAAAAATCAAAAGACCGGAGTGTGGCGTATTTCGTATTACAATGTGGCGCTCGCGATTTACCTGCGTCAAAAAGCAGACGAATTACTCCGCACAATTTCTCATGCCTCGCTCGAACAAAAGAAGGCTTTCCTTACCGCGTTTTTCGATGATGAAGGATGTATGGATTTTCGTCCGAAAGAAAAACGGCGGCAGGTACGCGGATACCAGAAGGACTTGAAGATACTACGAATTGTTCGAACGCTTCTTTTGGATCTCGGCATTGAGTCACGACTCACGATGCCGAACGAAGTGGTGGTACGCGGAAGAGAAAATCTTGCCAAGTTCGAAAAAGAAATCGGGTTTTCTCCTGGGGTGTCGGTGAACGGGAACCGCTCAAACAGCCGCTGGAAGAAACACATCGAGAAGCGGAAGCTCCTGCGAATGGCGATCGAATCGTACCAAGGCTAATAACTAAATGCGTCGACCGTTTTCCCCTGCGCGTCGAGCAGCTTCACTACCTCGTGCTGCGAACGGAACATGCTGTTCGTGCGGCCGAGGTAGATGCGCCACGTGTCTCCGAGGAAGTCAGTGTCGCTTTCGTGCGCCGAGACGCAGCCGTTGTAGTTGAGGTACTTCACGAGGAAGGTCTGGCAGGCGCCCGAGACGGTCGTGGGCGGGGTGAGCACCGCCTGGCAGCGCGAGAGCGTGTCCACGTAGTCTATGCAGGAGGCGTCGCGCACGTAGTAGCTCGAGCCGTAGTAAGTCGTGAGCTCCGCGGTCGGTGACGGGCACGTGTCCGGGAGTGCGGGGGAGAAAGTCTGGAACTGCGCGAAGTAGCCGATGCACTTGTTCTCGCGGAAGGATGCGCCGATGGGCGAGCGGCCGCTTATGACGACGGCTTGCTCGCCTGGGCTGAGCACGATGTCCTGCACCGCGTTCACGATGCCCGAGTGCGGCGTCTCGGTGCCTTTCGGGATGACGATGGCAGCGCCGGTCGCTTCGCTCTCGAGCGTCCAGCCCGAGAGGTCGACCGGCGTACCGGCGTTCGAGTCGACTGAGATGCGCACGGATTCGTTGTTCGGGTCTGTCGACCCGGCACCGGAGACGTAGTGCGAGAGCGTCACGATGCCGCGGTAGGGCGACGGCGTGCCGAAGTCGACCCCGGAGAGCGACGAGGAGGACGGGACGGGTGCGTTCGAGCCCGTGCCGCTCGAGGAACCGGGGAGTGAGACGCCGCTGCTGCCGAGCGAGAACGGTGCGGTGGGAAGCGAGAGGTAGCCGCCGCCGCCGAGCGCGCCCGGCTGCGAGAGCGTCGGGCCGGAGAAGGCGAGCTGGTGCGTCGGGCCGCCAGTCGCGACCCAGATGAGGAATATGAATGCGAAGATGCCTATGAAAAACCACGCGTCGTGCATAGGGGAATAGTAGCAGACGGCAGGAGCAGTCGGCAGGGGCTACTGCTCCTGTTTACTGCGGGTTACTATCCGCTCCAGCTCTTCGCGCACGACGCGCGCGTCGCTCCACGGCTCTCTCGAGCCGTGCGCGCCCATGATGAACGGGTCAGTGCCTTTGCCGGTAATCAAGACCGCTACTCGGCCTTGATTATCCCGAGAGGAGTCGAGGGATTCGGCGCCCTTCGACATGCTGAGGGCAAGTCGCAGTGCGGCGCGTATGGCTTCGCGCCGGTCCATGATGATCTGCGGCGCGCGCGCCATGCCTTCCGCCATCGCGTCGACGATCGCGCGCGGGTCCTCGTCGTACGGGTCCTCGTTCGTGAGGATGACCGCGTCGCACGCTTCGTCCGCGATTTTTCCCATCGCCGGCCGCTTCCAGGTGTCGCGGCCGCCGCCCGTGTTCCCGAGCACGCAGACCTTCCGCACGGGGTAGGCGTCGTAGAGCGCCTGGAGCGAATCGGGCGTGTGCGCGTAATCGACGATGGCAGTGAAGGGCTGCCCAAGCTCGATGCGCTCCGTGCGCCCGGGGATGCGCTCGAGCGATGCGAGCGCCTCGCTCACCCGCGCGAGCGGAAGTGCGAGGAACTCGCCGACCTTCGCGACGGCGAGCGCGTTCATCACGCTGAAGCTGCCGGGCAGCCGCATCGAGAACCGCGTCCCGTGGTACGTGAACGCGGCCGTGCCGGCGCCGAGCGCGACGTCTTCCGCGTCCGCGTATGAGAAGGGAAGCTTCATCTCAACGGGGAGCGCGAGGTACCGCGCGCTCTCTGGGTCGTCGGCGTTCGCGATTATCGCGCGCGGGCGCTTCGGCGAGGCCGCGAGCGCTTTGCCTATCCTGAATTTCGCATCCGCGTACTTCTCGAACGAGCCGTGGCTCTCGATGTGCTCGCGGTGCAGGTTCGTGAACACGAGCGCATCGAGGGCGAGGAAGCGGTGTCGGTGCTGCAGGGCGCCCTCGCTCGTGAGCTCGACAATCGCATGCGTGCAGCCTTTCGCGACCGCATCCGCGAGGAACTGCTGGATGAAGCCGCGACCGGGCAGCGTCATCTTGTAGAAGTTCGGGCGCGACTCGTCTTTCACCGCGAAGCGGATGGTGCCCGCGACCGCGGTCGGGAGCCCGGCCGCGGTGCAGGTCGCGTAGAGCATCTCGGTCACGGACGACTTGCCCTTTGTGCCGGTCACGCCGATTACCGTGAGCTTTCGCGCGGGGAAACCGTAGTAGAGCGCGGAGCAAAGCGCCCACAGGTAGTGGTACGGAGAGAGGATCGCTCGGCGAAGCTTCCTCATGCGTGCGCGGAGAGTGCCGCCTTCAGGCGGGCATCTTTTCCTGAAATCGAATCGGGAACGGCCTGGAGCGCCGTGCGTGCCTCCCGCTCCGTGTAGCCGAGGGCTACGAGCGTATCGAACACCTCGCCATCGGCGTCGTCGTGCGCAGCCGGTCCCACTTTCTCCGCGAGTTCGACGAGGAGCTTCTCCGCGCTCTTCTTGCCGAGCCCGACGACCTTCGTGAGGTAGCTGAGGTCGCGCTTCGCTATCGCGCCCATGAGCTGTCCGCGCGGTGCGCGACGCATGACCGAGAGCGCAGTCTTCGGGCCCACGCCTGAGACGCTGAGGAGCTTCTCGAAGAAGTCGCGGTCGGCCGAGTCGGGGAAGCCGTAGAGGTCCATGCCGTCTTGCTTCACCGCGAGATGGGTCGCGAGGATCGTCTCAGCGCCTGTCGTGAGCGACTCGGGCGCGCTCAGGTATACCTGGACGCCGAACCCGGCGACCTCGATGACCGCGCCGAGGGGCGAGGTCGAGAGCACCGTGCCGCGGATCTGGCGAATCATGGAACCATCGTACCATTCCTTGCGAAAATCAGTCGCGTACCGTACTATGCGGCCACATGGCAATTACCTCGTCCGCAAAGAAAGCCATCCGCTCTTCCGCACGGAAGCGGGTGTTCAACCTGCGCCGCAAGGCCGCGCTCTATGACGCTACGAAGGCGGTAAAGAAAGCGCTCGCCGCAAAAGACGCCGCCGGTGCGGAGAAGCTCCTCCCGGCCGCCTACCAGGCTATCGACAAGGCCAAGAAGCGCGGCGTCTTGAAGGGCAATACGGCAGACCGCAAGAAAGCGCGCCTTTCGGCCGCCATCGCGCGCGCGAAGGCGTAAGATTCTGCAAAGAAATCGCCCCAGCCTTTGGCCGGGGCGATTTCTCGTTGTGCTCTCGGCCAGAATCGAACTGGCATTGGCCCCTTCGGAGGGGGCTATCCTATCCGTTGAATGACGAGAGCGAAGTGAGGACATGCGTATGCTATCAAATGGCATACGCATACGCCGAACAAGTCTCTCGTATGCCTATACATACGAGAGCGTGGGGACACGATACTACGAACCGTGCAGTGCGCCAAAAGGCGCCGCGGCAATCCCCGCGTCCGGCGAGGCGGCGCGTTCGCTCCGGTATACTGGGCACACATGACGAACATTCTCATCTACTTCGTGACGGGCGGCATCGTGACGACCGCCATAGTGCTCCTCGAGGAGAGCGGCTTGCGCCTCCTCTCCGGGTTCGCGACCCTCATGCCCGTCTTCACGCTCATCGGCTACTTCTTCATCGGCGAATCGCGCGGCGGTACGGCGCTCAGCAGTCATGCCGCACTCGTGCTCGTCGGTACCCTCGTTGCCTGGGTGCCCTACATGCTCGCGGTCATCTACCTCGCGCCGCACTACGACACATACACGACGATCGGCATCGCGCTCCTCGTCTTCTTCGTACTCGCGCTCACGTTCCTCTTCCTCGTCCAGCGCTTCGGCTGGTTCGCGTAGCGGGTGCGTCTCGCAGAGCTCCGCCAGGCACAATGCAGAAAACCTCCAGCAGTGGAGGTTTTCTGTCTGTGTGGCCACAGATATTCCCCTCGCCGTCCTTGGGCCGGCACCTATTCAGGTGGTCACGAGTCACTAAGTATTTTGCTGCGGGCACTCGCAAAATACTAAGTGCTCTCGACCCCGGCTCGCCGTGCTCGCGAGAGCCTCGCACAGGGCTCCGCCAGGCACAATGCAGAAAACCTCCAGCAGTGGAGGTTTTCTGTCGATTGTGCCCCCGGCAGGAATCGAACCCACATTACATCCTCCGCAAGGATGCGTCCTATCCATTGAACGACGAGGGCAGGCACTAACGGACGCACGATAGCACAGCCGCGCGCTTTTTGGAACGAACGGTAGAACCGGT
>JAKAMK010000067.1 GCA_021812925.1 bacterium
AATGCTTCAAGACAAGTACCGGTCGACTGCGTCCGGCTCCAGAACCGTCCTGCTCGGATCCTACGTTTACCCCAAGCGCGCACCACCACAGCTCGCGCTCATGGCAAAAGGGCGCGCTATGGCGCGCGTCGAGCTGCTTCTTTTGCGCATTCCATCCGTCGAAATCCTTCTGCATAACCGATTAGGCCGCGAGCCGCCTGAGGTCCTCCGCGATGCGGGATGGGAGGTCGCCGACCGAGGCCAAGTGCGCGCGAGCGGTCTCCTCGGCGTGCTGCGGGAGCTCGAGGCGGACCGCTTCATCTTCCATGAGCCCGACGATGGCGAGCGAAAGCGCGGTGGGGTCCGCGACCGGCACGGAGAGCACGTCCTCGTACCCCTTGAATACCTCGCCGACGATGCCTACGTCGGTCGTGATGATGGGAATCTTCGCGAGCGCAGCCTCGACGAGCGTGCGGCCGTAGCCTTCGTACGCGCTCGCCTGGATGTACGCGTGGGCGCTCTGCATGAGCGCGAGCGCGTCGGGACGATTCCCGAGAAAGACGACATGGCTCTCGAGCCCCAGCTTCTTCGCCATGCGCACGAGTTTCCGCTTCTCGCGACCGTCGCCCACGACAAAGAGCCCGGCGAGCGGGTACCGCGACACGACGAGAGCGAGCGCCGCGAGGATGTCCTCGATGCGCTTCTCGGGCTCGAGGCGGCCCACCGTGATGAGCGCAAAGGTGAACTGGTGCGCGGGGAGCGCGACGGGCGGCGGGAGCTCTCCCGAGACCGCGACCGGGATGACCGTGGGCGTGACGATGCGGCCCGCGTAGTGCGCGACGAGCGAATCCTTCACGCGCTCGGAAACGACGCGGATGCCTGCCGCTTTCGGCAGCACCTCGTCGGCGTAGGTGCGGCGGATGCGATTCAGCACCGGCATGCGGACCGCGGGACTCCGCCAATTGCCCGCGCGGACGAACCACGGCGAGAGGAAATCCGTGTGCACCTGCACGTGGAGCTTGGCCTTCGTGCCCTCGATGGCGGCGAGCGCGGCAACACCTTGCTCGAATGGGTCCTGCGCCGAGACCACCTCGATGCCGTGCGCGAGGACGAGCGCGCGGGCGCGCTTCGTCAAGGCACGCATGCGCAGGAACTTCCACGCGTGGACGGGGTGGAGCGAGAGCGGGCCATCGGCGACCTCGCGCGCAGAGAATGGCGCGGGCGAAACGATATGGAGCTCGCCCATTCCTTCGCTCGAGGCTTCGGAGGGCGCAGCTATCGCCGCCGCGTACGCGCGCATCCGCGCGCGCGCTGCACTCGTCTCGTCGAAGATGCTCGGGTCGTTCGATACGAAGAGGACCTTGGTCATGGATGCTTTAAGGATACCGCAGTCGCGTCGAGCATGGCGGCGATGGAAAAGCCCGCCATGCGCGCGCGGCCCTGGGCCGCGCGCGCCCGCGCACCCTCCGGGTCGTCCTGTATCTTCCTGAGAGCCTCGTGGAGTGCATCGTCGTCACCCACGGGCACAAGGAGCCCGGTCACGCCGTCCGTGACGAGCTCCGTATTGCCGCCCGCCGCAGTCGCCACGACCGGCGTCCCGAGTAGCATTGCCTCGATGAGCGCGTGCGGCAGTCCCTCGTAGGTCGAGTTGAGGACGTACGCGTCCGCGGCCTTCGTCCACGCGAGCGCCTCCTCGCGCACGACGCCCGAGGCGACGTGGAGGTGCCACTCCGGTTCACGCGCAACCGCGCGCTCGATGCCCTCGAAGTTCTTCCACGGCACTCGCCGGCCCGAGGAAACGACGAGAAACCCGTCCGGTCGCGGAATGCTCGGCAGCTCTTCCGGCAGCTCGATACCGTTATGGATGACTTCAATCTTCCCCTCCGGAATGCCCCACGCCGTCACAATCTTCTTGAGGTACTGCGAGGGCACGATGATTTTTGTCGCAGCAACAGCAACGCCTACCTGAGTCCGCTGCATAACGCGCACGAACGGCGAACGCTGCGGCGTCTCCACGAACTCGTCGAGCGTCTGCCGCACGCCGAAGCGCTGCCGCCCCTGCTCCCACGCGTAGTCGCCGACAATCTTCAGGAAAAACGGTTTGCCGAATGCACGGGCGGCACGCATCGCCGGGAGGCCGGTCGAGACCGGGTCGAGCGCGAGCACGGCGTCTGCGGTCCGCAAACGCTCGACCAGCCGCCTCTCGTACACGACGTGCCGCATGAATCGCGGCCAGCGCCGCACGTCCGAGAACTTCACGAGCTCCACCTCGATACCGCGCGCGGGCAGCCCCTCGACGAGCGCCTTTGCATACGTCGCCGGCCCGCCGATTTCGGGCGGATAGAGAGGGGTCGCGAGTACGAGCCGCATAGGCGTCTAGTTTACCGCTTCTTCCCGCGCGGCTTCGCCGCGCGGGCGTTCTTTCGCGCCTGTATTTTCCGCGCATGCGTCCTCAACCACACCGCGATATCCGCAATGGCGGTCTTGTCCCTCGCGACCTCAAGCATGAACGACACGATTGCTTCGTCGTCTGCCATGAAGTCGTAGCCGTTCTCAAACAGGAACCGTGCGGCCACGACGAAACCCGTCCGCTTATTGCCGTCGATGAACACGTGATAGTTCGCGACCGCTTCCAGGTAGACGGCCGCTTTCGTGAACAGATCCGGATACAGGTCCGTGCCGCCAAAAGAGGCGCGCGGCTTCTCTGCGAGCGCCGCAAGCAACCCGGTCTCGCGCACTCCGTGGGAACCGCCCGATGCGTCGATTACCTCGGAATGGAGGACCAGTATCGTCTCCGCGGAGAGGTACCGAGTCATTGGCGCGCAAGCGCGTCGAGCGCGCCTTTGTAGCGCTTCATGAACCGCTTCGACCAGTCGAGCAGTTCCGCGTCCGCGAGCGGCGCCGGATGCGACACCACGAGGCGGCGCTCCGCTTCATCCACGTCGACCGCGAGCTGCGTGCCCGGCTTGATGCCGAGCGCCTTGAGCGACTTCTTCGGGATGACGACTGCGACCGACGATCCGACCTTGATTGCTTTCTGGAGCATGGCCATAGGCAGTTCGTTAATGATTATAACGCCATTATAATCGCCCCGTACCCGCTGTCAAGCGTAACCCAGCCCGCGTCGCGACGGTTATCACCCGTGTTAGATTGGAAACGATGCGGATACTCATAGCAACCCCGCTCTACCCTCCCGAGGTTGCGGATGCGGCCGTCTACGCGAAGGAGCTCGCCCGGCGGCTCTCGAAAGACCACGAGGTCACCGTGGTTGCGTACACGCACCTGCCCGAGGAGCTCTCCGGCGTGCGGGTGGTCGCAGTCGAGAAGCGGCAGCCGCGCCTCGCGCGGCTGCGGGTCTTCCGGAAAGCGCTCGCGCACGAAGCGGCGAGCGCGGACGCGGTCATCGCGCTGAATGGCGCGTCGGTCGAGCTGCCCGTCATCGCCACGGTTCTCACGAAGCCGCTCCTCTTCGTCCTCGCCGACACGAATGCGCACGCGCGCGCCGGGCTCCTCGAACGCCTCGCGCGCGCTCGCGCGCGCGCAGTCGTGGGAAGCGTCCCGGCACCGAAGCCTGAGATACTGCCTCTCGAGCCGGAACCGACCGATGCCCTCGCTGCGTGGGACGCGACGTGGCAGCACCACGTGAGCGCACTCACTTCCCTTTTCACCCATGCCTGACACCGCTCAATCCGCTTGGGAACGCTACCGCGCCGACGAGCTCGCAGCGATGACTCCGGTGCTCGAATCGCTCGGGTACGCGCTCGACGCGGACCAGCCCCACACGGGCGGCGAGCGCTACCTCATGCAGGCCGTCACGACGACGAGCGGACGGAAACTCATCCTTCTCGGCCGCCGGAAACGCGACGGCCTGCGCGTCGTCATAAAGGTCGCGAGCGACGCGGATGGCAAGCGGGAACTCGAAGATGAACGCACGCACCGGCGGATGCTGCCACGCCTCGGCTTCGCGTACGCCGTCTTCGCGACGCCCGAAGAACTCTTTTTCGGCGCGCGCAACGGGCGACTCATTTCCATACAGCGGTTCATCGAGCAGGAGCGGCCGTTCCTCGTCCGACCGCTCGCGGAGCAATTCGCGCTCGCCCTAAAGGCATTCAAGGCCCAAGAGGGCTCACACGCGACTACCTCCGGCCACGCCCGCTTCGTCGCGAAGACCTACGGTTCGATGGATGCCGACGACTACCTCGCCTC
>JAKAMK010000068.1 GCA_021812925.1 bacterium
TACCAGGGTACAATGGCGGACAATGTTCCCGCTCCATGAACCGCTCGAGGACGCCGTGCGCGACGAGCTGGCCGCGTACGACGACCTCACCGCCGCGCTCCTCGCGCGGCGCGGCGCGCGGACGAAAGCGGACGCCGAGGCGTTTCTCGACCCGTCGTACGACCGCCACCTCCACGACCCGCTCCAGATGACCGACATGCGCAGTGCAGCCGAGCGTCTCGCGCGCGCGATCGCAGATCGCGAGCACATCGCTGTGTGGACCGACTACGATTGCGACGGCATTCCTGCCGGCGTTCTCCTCCACGATTTCCTCAAAAAGGTCGACGCGGATTTTGAGAACTACATCCCGCACCGCCACCTCGAGGGATACGGACTCAACATCCCGGGCATCGAACAACTCGCCGCGCGCGGCACGACGCTCATCGTCACGGCGGACGTCGGCATCACGGATGTCGAACCGGTCGCGCGCGCGCATGAGCTCGGCATCGACGTCATCGTGACTGACCATCACCTGCCGGGCGGCACGCTGCCGGACGCGTACGCGGTCGTCGACCCGAACGCGCGCGCGGACGAGCCGTATCCGTTTCGCGGACTCTGCGGTGCCGGTGTCGCATGGAAACTCGTCTGCGCGACATTGCAAATAATCCGCGAGTCCGGCCCTACTTCGCTGAAGCTACGCTGGGCAACCGAGCTACCGCTCGGTTGGGAGAAGTGGCTCCTCGACATGGTGGGGCTCGCCACCATCGCCGACATGGTGCCGCTCGCGGACGAGAACCGCGTGCTCGCGAAGTACGGGCTCGTCGTCATGCGCAAGTCGCCGCGGCTCGGCCTGCGGAAACTCTGCGCGGCCATGCGCGTGGAACAGCGCGCGCTCACGGAAGATGATGTCGCATTCATGCTCGCGCCGCGCGTGAACGCGGCGAGCCGCATGCTCGACCCGAAGATCGCACTCGAGCTCTTCACGACCGACGACGCGGCGCGCGCAGAGCGACTCGCGAAAGAACTCGAAGCGGCGAACCGAAAACGGAAGGCGGAAGCGGGCGCGATCACGCGCGCCGCGCACGCACGCATGAAGGAGCGCGAGCGCGCGGGCGCGGTGATCGTACTCGGCGATCCGTCGTGGCGTCCCGCGCTCCTCGGCCTCGTCGCGAACGGACTCGCCGACGAGTACGAGCGGCCGGTGTTCCTCTGGGGCAGGGAGGGGAGTGGCGCGATGAAAGGCTCGGTGCGAAGCGGGAGCTACCATGCGCTCGAACTCATGCAGGCGGCGGACGGCGCATTCGATGGGTTCGGTGGCCACGCGGCGTCCGGCGGGTTCACGGTGCGCGAAGACGCCGTGTTCGATCTCGAAGCGCGGCTCATCGCGGCGCTCGCGAAACTCGCGCCGCGTACGGAAACGGACGCGCTCGAGGATCGCGCTGATGCAGCGCTCACCCTAGACGAGGCGACGCTCGAGCTCCTCGAGCGGCTCGACCGGCTCGCGCCCTACGGCGAGCAGAACCCGAAGCCCGTCTTCGCGTTCCGCGACAGCGCGCTCATGCACGTGGCGCGTTTCGGAAAAGGAAACGAACACCTGAAGCTCGCGCTCGCGTCGCCGGAAACCGGCCGCACGCTCGACGCGGTCGCGTTCTTCGCGAAGCCGCACCTCACGCGCGCGCTCGGCGGCGCCGCGTCGGGCGCACGTCTCACCGTGCTCGCGCACCTCGAGCGCGACAGTTTCTCTCGCCGCCAGCCGCTCCGTCTACGACTCCTCGACGTGAAAGTCGCGTAGCGAGCCGAAACGATTTCGGAACGGTCGCGGAGACACCCGTGTTCGGGTATAGTTTCACCGATGCAATTCACCATCCATGCCGACGGCGGCGCTCGCGGCAATCCGGGACCCGCAGGCGCAGGCGCGGTCGTGCGCGACGGGCAGGGGAATATCGTCGCGACCGTCTCCGACTACCTCGGCATCCGCACGAACAACTACGCTGAGTACGAGGCGGTCATCCAGGCGATGCGACAGGTGCACGAGCTCGCGAAAGGACGCCTCGCCGATACGACTGTCATGGTGAAGATGGACAGCGAGCTCGTCATAAAGCAGATGAACGGCGTGTACAAGATAAAGCACCCCGACATGCAGGCGCAGGCTGCGCGCCTCAAGGAGCTCGCCGCGGCCATGGGCGCGATATTCTTCGCGCACGTGCCGCGCGCGCAGAACTCGGACGCCGACAAGCTCGCGAACGACGCGATGGACCGCGGCGCGTAAGCGCCCGTGACATTCCGCGCGATGCGCGTATAGTGCTCGCGGGTACCAAAGGAGAAACCCGATGACCATTCCGCACCCGCACGAACGTGCGCGTGACGCCGTCGCCGATGCCCTCGATGACCTGCTCGGTCTGCATGGGGTACGGCTGACCTCTTTCGAACGCCAGCACGTGCGCTACGTCGTTACAGATACGGGGAAGCCGGGCATGTATGCCGTTGAGGTGCGGGTCGACCAGGAATCGATTCGAGACCTGCTCATCCGCGACCGCGCGGAGCGCGCGCCCGAACAGGGCCTCGATGAGGTTACCGGCACTGCAAACCAGCGCACCCTGTTCACCGAAGAGGTCAGGGTCCACTGACCCTGCTACCATGAACGTATGAGCTTCCTGCTCGCGCTCACGGGAGGTTTCGCGAGCGGAGTATTCCTCCGCTCGCTTCTCGTTTCAGGGTGGACGTGGATTGCGTTCGCGCTCCTCCTCGCCGCGCTCCTCGCGGGCGCGGCACTCTTCTCGCCGCGCCGCGCGTACACGCTCGGCGCACTGTTCCTCTGCTCAGTCGCGCTCGGCATGGTGCGTTCCGCGATTGCGGACACGCCTCTGCCGCAGCCGTTTTCGAGCGAGGTGAAGCAACGCGTTTCGTATGACGGCGTCGTCACGGGCGACCCGGACCTGCGCGACTCGACGGAGCGCATCCCGGTGCGCGTGTCGCACGCGGGACAGTCCGCGACCCTGCTCGCGGTCGTGCCGCGCACGACTTCGACCGCGGTCGGTGACCGGGTGCATGTCGCGGGCACGCTCGCGCTCCCCGAACCGTTCGCTTCCGACGGCGGTCGCACGTTCCGCTACGACCAATTCCTCGAGAAGGACGGCATCCGGTTCCTCCTCAACTACGCATCGCTTTCGGTAACGCACCCTGCATCGTGGTACTCGGTTCCTGCCGCCTTCTCGCGCGTGAAGCACTGGTTCCTCGACGGTCTCGCGGCGGCGCTCCCGGAGCCGTACGCATCGCTTGCGGGCGGCATTGTCGTGGGAGGGAAGAGCGGGCTCGGCGCGGAGCTCGAAAACGCATTCGTCGCGAGCGGGCTCGTGCAACTCATCGTGCTCTCGGGATACAACGTCATGGTCGTCGCCGACTGGATGATGGCGCTCATCGCCGCACTACGGCTCTCGCGCCGCGCGCAAGCGGTCGCCGGCGCGCTCGCGGTCACCGCATTCGTGCTCGTCGCGGGTGCGAGTTCGACCGCGCTGCGCGCGGCGCTCATGGCGCTTATCGCGCTCTACGCGCGCGCAACCGGCCGCTCGTATGCCGCCGGTCGCGCGCTCCTCCTCGCCGTCTTCCTCATGCTCCTCCTCAATCCGCTCTACCTCGCGTTCGATCCAGGATTCGGACTCTCCGTCCTCGCGACCGCGGGCCTCATCGCGCTCACGCCGCATATCGCAGCGCGCCTCTCCTTCGTCACGAGCGCGTTCTGGAAGGAGGCGTGGGCGACGACCCTCGCGGCACAGCTCGGCGTGCTGCCGCTCCTCCTCTACGACACGGGCAACCTCTCCCTGGTCGCGATTCCTGCGAACCTCGCGGTGATGCCCGTCATGCCCGCCGCGATGGGACTCGCGGCGCTCGCCGGATTCGCGGGCGCGCTCCTCCCGCAAACCGTGGCCCTCTTTCTCGCACTGCCCTCGTACTATGCGACCGCCTACGTGATAGCGGTCGCGCGGCTCTCCGCCGCGCTTCCGTTCGCCCGTATCATCGTGCCCGCGTTTCCGTTCGTCCTCGTCCTCACGGCGTAC
>JAKAMK010000069.1 GCA_021812925.1 bacterium
CGTCCTTTGCCGATCTCGGCGTCGACTCGCCATACAACACCTACACGCACAAGGGATTGCCGCCCGGCCCCATCGACAACCCGAGCCTCGATTCTATCGAGGCGGCGATTGCTCCGGCGACTACGTCATACCTGTTCTACCTCACCGGGAAGGACGGGCAGATGCACTACGCGACTACGTACGCGGGACAGCTCGCGAATCAGCGCGCATACCTGCACTAACGAGGCAGAAAAAAGGACCGCAGGTGCGCGTAGCGCAGCGCCGCGGTCCATCTCTTCAGAAATCGCCCTCATTGTCTATCGGCTCCCAGCCCGCCTCCGTCCGTTTCCAGATCTCTATCTGAGTGTTTTCCCAGTACTCGACCCATCGCTTGCGCGACTTGCCGCAGAACTGTTTGGACGGGATGACGATCCAGGGCTCCGTGCCGGTCCCGGTAGGGTAGTAGATTGCATCCACTCCTCCATCCGAGGGAAGCAGCACATCGCGCTTTGTCCGATCGCTCGGACTGTCGAGCACGATGCGCTCATCGGTCTTTAAGATGATCCGTATTTCTCTCTGTGAAGGAACAGGCACCCCTGCCTTTACCCTCGCATTCATCGCTACCACCTCCTTCCGGTTTCCGGTCTCTCGTGCGGTAATCGTCGCACATTGCTGCGGGGTGTCAAGCCGTGGTTATATGGGCGCATGGACGTGCAGGGAAAGAATATCTTTGTCGGCCTCTCGGGCGGCGTCGATAGCGCGGTTGCCGCCGCGCTCCTACAGCGCGTCGGCGCGCGCGTGACGGGCGTGTTCGTGAAGGGCTGGTACCCGCCTGGACTCCCGTGCACGTGGAAAGAGGACCGTCGAGACGCGATGCGCGTCGCGGCGCACCTCGGTATCCCGTTCCGCACGCTCGACGCGAGCGCCGAGTACAAGCAACACGTCATCGACTACCTCCTCGCCGAGTACCGCGCCGGACACACGCCGAACCCGGACATTTTCTGCAACCGCGACGTGAAATTCGGCGTCCTCTACCGGTACGCCCGCGAAGAGGGCGCCGACACGATAGCGACCGGGCACTACCGCAGCGGCGAAAAGGACCAGCGCTACTTCCTCTGGGCGATTCCAAAAGAGGTCTATGCGGCAGCACTCTTTCCGCTCGACGGGATGACGAAGGACGAGGTTCGTGCCCGGGCGCGGGCGCTCCGCCTCTCGGTAGCCGGGAAGCCCGACAGCCAGGGCGTCTGCTTCCTCGGACCGGTTTCGGTCGAGGAGTTCCTGCGCGCCGAGTTCGGTGCATCGAGGGGCGACGCGGTCACCGAAAACGGGGAGGTTGTCGGTACCCACGAGGGCGCGCTCCTCGCGACTATCGGCGAGCGCGTGGCAGTGCGCGGCCTAAGCGGCCCCTGGTACGTGCGCCGCAAGGATATCGCCACGAACACGCTCGTCGTAGGGCATGCGCGCGCGACGGCAGAGCCGTCGCGCGCCATCCCCTTTGAGGCGGCGAACTGGTTTGCCGCGCCCGAGACGGTCGCGAGCGCTCAGCTGCGCTACCGCGGCGCGCGTGTGGAAGGCGCGATCCGCAACGACCTGTTCATTCCGAGCATGTCGGCGCGTGACCCGAGCGTGCCGGGCCAGTCTATCGTCTTCTACGACGCGCGAGGCGAGCTTGTCGGCGGCGCGATTCAGCAGTCATAGGTTCCCGCGTCATTTCGAGACTAATTCTTCTCTGCTATCATGCACTCATGCACCATACGCGCATCTGGATTTCCGCCGGTATCATAGCCGCGGTCGTGCTCGTCGGCTTCGCCCTTTCCGTGCCGCACACGCGCGATGTGCCCCACGCACCGGCTACGACCACCGCCTCGACAACGCCCGCGGTGACGCTCCACGACGCGTACCGGAGAGGCACGCACACGCTCACCGGCACGATTGTCGCGCCTGACGCCTGTTCGGTCGTTTCCGCGGATGCGACACTCGTCGGTGACGCGTCCTCCTCGCAGTCGATAGCGCTCTCGATCAGCATGCCGCCCGACAGCGGCGTCTGCCTCATGCTACCGACCGTCATGCCGTTCTCCGCGACGCTTTCCGCGCCCGCGCAGCTGCCGGTCACCGTGACGGTGAACGGGGAGGCCGCGACGACTACGGGACCATGACGGGCGCTCCGTACCCGACGATCACCAAGGCGGACGGCTCCATAGAGCCGTTCGACCCCGTGCGCCTCGGCACGTCGCTCATGCGGGCGGGTGCGGGTAAGCACGCTGCTGAACGCATCGCAGACGAGATTGCGGGCTCCATAGTCTCCGGTACGACTTCTCGCGAGGTGTACGCGCGCGCCTTCGCACTCCTACGGAAAGAGGCGCGCCCGGTTGCGGCGCGCTACTCGCTCCGCCGCGCGCTCCTCGACTTCGGACCCTCCGGCCACCCGTTCGAGGATTTCGTTTCCTACCTCTTCCAGGTCGAAGGCTGGGCGGTCGAGACGCGCAAGCTCATCAAGGGGAAGTGCGTGACGCACGAGACCGATTTTTACGCTTCGCACCCGGAGAGCGGGGAACACCTCGCTGCGGAGCTGAAGTACCACAACGATCCGGGCTACAAGACCGACCTCAAGGTCGCGCTCTACGTGAAGAGCCGGTTCGATGACATCTTTGCCTGCGACGAGCAGGAACGTCAGTGTCCCATCGATCGCGGCATGCTCGTCACGAACACCAAATTCACGACTGAAGCTATACGCTACGCAGAGTGCGCGGGCGTCGAGCTGCTCGGCTGGAGCTACCCGCGCGACGCGAGCCTTTTCATGCGGATTGCCGATGCGAAGGTGTACCCCATAACGACCCTCACGAGCCTTTCGCGGAGCGAAAAGCGCATGCTCATCGATGCGCGCGTAGTCGCGGTGCAGCAGGTGCTCGACGACCGGCGCCTCCTCGACCCGCTCCGGCTCCCGGCCGAGCGGGTGGGCGAGATTCTCGCGGAAGCCGAGGGACTGCACGCCCTGCCGCATCCGTTCCGTGGTACCCTGGAATCATGAAGACGGCGTTTTCCGCCCCCTCATTCGCCACAGGCCTCGCTCTCGGCGGCGTCCTTGCGACCGCATGGTTCCTCGGCGGCACGTCGTTCGCCGCAGTACCCAATACGACACCTACGCCGCCTGCCGCCACCAGCTCGCCGCTCGTCTCAACGACCGGCGGCGCGCTCTCGGTCGAGACCCAGGCCGCAGGCACGTCGACGACCATCGCGTCGCTTACCGTACCGCCCCCGGGCGTGTGGGTTGCGGTGCGCGAGGTCACGGCCGGGCAGCTCGGGAACGTGCTCGGCGCGGCGCGCGTAGGCGGTCCGCGGACCGACTTCGTCGTGCCGCTCCTGCGCGCAACCGAACCCGGCACGACCTACGCCGTCGAGCTGTACCGCGATAGCGGCGACAATGCGTTCGACCTTTCGACCGACAGCGTCTACGTCGATTTTAATTCTGGAGAACGCGTTGTCGCATACTTCACGACACTCCCTTAACATGGCCGGCACCTCTACAAAACGATGGGGCGTCTATGATCCGTCAGCGCCGGGCCCTTTCAAGCTGAGCCGGTCGAAGATTGATATGTTCTGCGAGTGTCCTCGGTGCTCGTTCCTCGACCTGAAGCACGGCGTGAAGCGCCCCTCCGGTCCTGCGTTCACGCTGAACGTCGCGGTCGACGAGCTCTTGAAGCGCGAGTTCGATGCGCACCGCGCAGCAAAGACCGCGCATCCATGGATGAAGGCGTACGGCATCGACGCGGTTCCGTTCGACCACGAGAAGCTCGACGAGTGGCGGGACTCTCTGCGCCGGGGCATCGCGTACCACCACGAGCCGTCGAACCTCCTCGTGCGCGGCGGCATCGACGACGTGTGGGCGACGCCCGCGGGCGAGCTCATCATCGTCGACTACAAGGCGACCGCGAAGAAGGTCGGCCCATCGACCGAGGACGACCTCTACGATTCGTACCAACGGCAGATGGAAATCTACCAGTGGCTG
>JAKAMK010000070.1 GCA_021812925.1 bacterium
GCCGTGCGATGACGACGATGACAAGGGCGAGCGCTGCGAGCCCGATAAGGATGCCGAAGTCGCGCCATGGCGCGCCCGCTGCGAAATACATGACGCCGGCAGTCATGATGATGAGCATCGTGGTGGAAGTGTTCGGTTGCGCGAGGAGGAGCCCTGCGGGAAGCGCAAGGATGGCGAGGAACGGGAGAAGGCCTTGCTTATAGTCGCGTAAGTGGCGCGCACGCGGCGCGAGCCACCAGGCAAGGAACAGCACGAAGCCTATCTTCAAGAACTCTGCCGGCTGGATGGTGGTGAAGCCGACGTTTATCCAGCGTGTCGCGCCGTTAGCATGGAGACCGAGGCCCGGTACGAATACGAGCGCCGTGAAGACGAGCGAGGCGATGAAGAGGTGCGGCGCGTATTCCCGGTACCAGCGCATCGGGATTGCACGAGTGGCAAGGAGCGCGAGGAAACCGAGCCCGAGCCCCAGCCCTGCCTGGAGCAGGATGTCTTTCGAGATGGAAGCGTCTTGCCGAGCAAGGAGGCCGAGCGTGGCCGAGGAGAATATGGCGAGGCCGGCGAGCGCGATGAGGAGGACGAGCGATATGAAGACGCGGTCGCCGGAGAGGAAGCGGCGCATAGGCGATCAGCGCGCGAGGAGCGCGACAGCGAGGCCGAGAACGCCTGAGATGATAGTGATGACCCAGTAGCGCATGGTCACTTTGTATGCGGGCCAGCCGATGGCTTCGAAGTGATGATGGATGGGCGCCACACGGAAGAGCTTCTTGTGGAAGACCTTCTTCCAGAACACCTGCAGGAGCGTCGTGACGACGGTAGCGGTCAAAGGGAGCGCAACCAAAGGCAAGACCGCGACGCCGACGCCACCGGCAAGCGCATCGGAGGAGAATGCGGTCATGGTGAGTGCGAGCGTGAGCGCCATACTGCCGGTCTCAGTCATGTAGAAACGCGCGGGCGGGATGTTGAACCAGAGGAATGCGAGCGTCGCCCCGGCGACGCTCGCTGCGAACGCCGCGAGCGACACCTGCCCTTCGCCGAAGGCGATGCCGGCGTAGACCATGAAGATGATGGCGAAGACGCCACCGGCAAGGCCGTCGATACCATCGATGGTGCCGCCCGCGTAAATGGCGAGCGTCACGAGCGCGAAGAACGGGACGATGAGTACGCCGAGCGGAAGCGGTGCGAGGAACGGGATGCCGACCGTCGAGACACCGAGCTTCGCGTAGAACCACCACCCAGCAACGAGGCCGATGGTGCCCACGATGGTGAGACGTCGAGCAAGCGACAGGCCGCCGTTCCCTTCCTTTATCTCGAGCAGGTCGTCTACGAAGCCTGCGGCGGCGCCAGCGGCGAGCGCGAAGAGCGGGAGCCAGGTCTCGCGGCGGTGCACGAAGTCGAGCTGGTGCCAGAACGTGTCGAGGCGGAGCGCGAGAAGCCAGAACAGAAACGCGGTCGCGAGCACGGACGCCCAGATGAGGATGCCGCCCATGCGCGGCGTCGAGACCTCGCGCTCCTTATGGAGCTCGTCGAAGATGGGCGTGCCGCCGCCGCCGATGCCGTTGCCCTTCCCGGCCTTCTTCTTCCAGGCGCGGTTGCGGTAGAGGATGCCTGCCAAGAGCGGCGCGAAGAGGATACCGAGCGCGAAGGCGGTGGCAGACGGGAGGAGTACGCGTGCAGCGGCGCCTATCATAGTGATTTCACGCCCGCGAAGTGCGCCAAGGTCGCCGCGACGAGCGCCTCTCCATCGGTGAACCGTGCTTTCTCGGTGGAACCGAGCACGACGACCGCGACGGGGTGCCCGAGTCCGGTGTCAAATACGAGCACGAGGTTGCCGTCCGCGAGGTCGGTGTAGCCGGTCTTCGAGAGGAGGAGACCGGGGATGTTCACGACGACCGGGTCCGTGTTCTTCACGGTGAACGACTGGCCCTGTTCGGAGACGGCGCTCGCGGTCGGCTGCGTCGTAGCGGAGACGATGTCCGCGGCTTTGGCGACGAGCGCTCCCGCGAGCACGGCGATGTCGTGTGCCGAGCCGTAGCCGCCGGAGATGGCCGTGTTCATGTCGAGGCCGTTGCCGTTCACGGCATACGTCTGCGCGAGGTTCAGTTGTGCCGCAGTGTGCGCCATCATGTCTTTCACGGACGTATGTTCCTGGTTCGCGGTCGCTTCTGCGATAGCGGCTGCGCCGTCATTGAGCGATGCTGTGAGCGTGAGGCGTGCGAGGTCGGAGAGCGTGAACGACTGCCCCGGAGAGAACGCATGCGGCGCGGAAAGGCCCATGACATCCTGCGGAATCGTGATGGTGGTAGAGGGCGAGAGTTCGTCGAGTGCCGAGTAGAGCGTGAGCAGCTTCGTGAGCGAAGCGAGCGGGAGCTGGGCCGAAGCGTTCTTCGCGTAGAGCGTCTCCCCCGTCGAAAGGTCGTAGACGATGGCAGCTTTCGCGGTGAGCGGTACGTTCGCGAATGCGTCAGGCGTCGAGCTCGTCGCGTTCTCGACTGCCACCGCTGCCGCAGCCGGCTGCGGCGTCTCAGGCTTGAGCGGTATGAAAAGGAAGATGGTGAGCACGAGCGAAGCAAGCACGAGCGCGATACCCGCTTCGCGCATGAAGCGGGTACGATTCGCCAGTCGCTGTAGTTCAGAAATGTCCATGGTTATGCTGGTTCGGCTTCGGCAGCTGCCTCGACTTCCGATGCCTCGATGGCCGCCGCTGCGCCCTGGGCGAGTTCTTCGTAGCGCGGCAGCTCGGTAGCGTTCTGTATGCCAAGGTGCGCGAGCGCGTCGGTCGTGAGGCTGTAGCGGACGCGACGTTTGTCTTTCGGGTCTTCACGCCCGTCTATGAGACCACGCAAGAGGAGCGTGCGCATGGAGGCCGATGAGTTCACTCCGCGCACCCAGTCCACCTCGCTCCTCGTTGCTCCGCCCTGGTAGGCGATGACCGCGAGGGTCTCGAGGCTTGCTTTCCCGAGGTCGCGACTGAGTTCGCTCTCGCGCAGCTTCTTCACGATGTCGGCAGCATTCGCGTTCGTGCGCAGCTCCACGGAATCCTCCGTCTCTACGAGCGAGATGCCGCGGCCCTCGAGCTGCTCAGAGAGCGCCGCAAGCGCCACCGTGAGCTCTGCGGGCTTTATATCCAGAAGCGCGGCGAGTCGCTTCTTCTCGAGCGGCTCGCCGCTGGTAAACAGTATCGCTTCTATCGCCTGCGGAGGAGTCAGCATTCCTTCCATAATAGCTGCCGTAGCCTAGCCCGGCAACGAGCGGCTTGGGGTATAAGACGACCTAGGAGGACGGCTACCCGTACCGAGGGACCGCGGAGGCAGCCCTGTTCTCGATGCGGATATCGCCGTACTGTTCGTACTGCTCGGCAGCGACGATGCCGTCCTTCACGAGCTCAAGGAGGGCAAGGAAGGAGACGATGACCTCGACCTTCTCCTTGACGCTCCCGGAAAATTCCTTGAACGAGACCGTCATGGCGCTCTGCACTCTCTTCGTAAGGCGGTCCATCATCTCTTCGATAGTGACCAAGGGCTTCACACGCGTCTCGGGGAGCTTCTCGACTTCTTCGCGGGCTGCAAGCACGCGCGCAAGCGCTTCGGCGAGCGCAGTGGTCGTAAGGTCGCGCGTCGGCGAGAAGGTAGGCTCGAGAGCACGCAGTCCGGCGGGAAGCATCGGAGTCCTCCCATAGACGCGGCCGAGCTCGCGCGCCGCTTCGCGCACTTTCTCGTAGGCGGCAAGGCGACGCTTCAGGTCGTCTACGTCTCCCTGCTCGTCTTCGGTGAGTGCGAGGTCCGGGATGAGCGACTTGCTCTTGATGAGGAGCAAGGTCGCGGCTATCTGTATGAAGTTGGCGGTCTCTTCCACCGGGAAGGCTTCCTGCGCGCGCACATGCTGGATGAAATCCTCGGTGATGGAGGCGAGCGCGAGCTCGTTTACGAGAAGCTTCCGCGCCTCGATAAGATCGAGCA
>JAKAMK010000071.1 GCA_021812925.1 bacterium
TCTCGCCAAGAAAGAAGGCATGACCCGCGTGTTCGGGGAGGATGGCCGCGCTCGCGCGGGCACTATCCTCAAGACTGACGGAGTCACGGTCACCCAGGTGAAAGCCACGGACGGCAAGGACCGCTATGCTGCGCTCCAGGTCGGCTTCGGCGCCAAGAAGGAGAAGAACGTCTCGAAGGCGGTCCTCGGTCACACCAAGGGCAAGGGCTTCGAAGCGCTCCGCGAATTCCGCGGCGCAGACGTAAAGGAGGTCGGCTCGACGGTCGACGCCTCGGTCTTCGCGGTGGGTGACACCGTCTCGGTGGCAGGCCTTACCAAAGGTAAGGGCTTCGCCGGCGTCGTGAAGCGCCATGGGTTCCATGGCGGTCGTCGCACGCACGGCCAGAAGCACTCCGAGCGCGAGCCGGGTTCTATCGGCGGCTCGGGCGGTCGCGCAGGCGGTCGCGTCGCTAAAGGCATCCGCATGGCCGGCCGCATGGGTTCGGACCGCGTGACCGTGAAGAACCTCACGGTGCTCGCGGTAGACGCTAGGAACGGCGAGATAATCGTCAGCGGTGCCGTGCCGGGTAATCGCGGCACGATTCTTGAAGTAGTCGCTCTCTAACTTTACGAACATGGCTACTACGACGAAAACCAAGAAAGAAACGAAGGCAGCGGAGCTTACGGCATCCGTGTACTCGATGGACGGCAAGGAGGTCTCGAAGGTCTCGCTTCCCGCCGAGATGTTCGGCGCTCCGTGGCGAAGCGACCTCGTGCACCAGGTCGTGACCGGCATGCAGGCGAACCTTCGCCAGAACCGCGCACACACCAAGGACCGTTCCGAGGTGGCCGGCGGCGGCAAGAAGCCTTGGAAGCAGAAGGGTACCGGCCAGGCACGTCACGGCTCGACCCGCTCGCCGATCTGGCGTCACGGCGGCGTGACCTTCGGTCCGAGGAATGAGCGCAACTACGGCGAGAAGATAAACAAGAAGATGCGCGTAGAGGCGCTCGCCTCGGTGCTCTCGAAGAAGGTCGCGGATGGCGAAGTCATCTTCGTGGACACGCTTTCCTTCGGCACGCCGAAGACTTCCGACGCGAAGAAGTTCATCACGGCGTTAGCTTCGGGCGCCTCGGCCGAGACGCTCGCGACCAAGCGGAAGAACGCAGCGCTCGTCGCGCTCTCGTCCCACGAGGGGAACGCTATCAAGAGCTTCCGCAACATGGGGAACCTCATGACTGAGGAGGTGCGCAACCTGAATCCGGTCGACGTGATGACGCACAAGTACCTCATCATCGAGAATCCGGAAGTGTCCCTTAAGACGCTTGTTAGCCGCGCTAAGAAATAAACCATGGCTATTTTCGGAACCAGCAAGAAGAGCGAGAAGAAGACGACCGAGAAGCGTGCCGTGCGTGCGCGCCAGGCGAAGCTTTCTCTCGGCAAGGAGCACGACGTCATCCGCGCGCCGTGGCTCTCGGAGAAGGCCCTCATCGGCACCGAGAAGGGCGTGTATGTCTTCGAAGTCCCGAAGGAGGCGACGCGCGCAGAGGTCGCCGGAGCGGTGCAGGCCATCTACAAGGTCGCGCCAAAGAAGGTGCACCTCGTGCACTTGCCGGCGAAGCGCAAGAACCTCCGCACCCGCCGTGGCTTCGGCACTCGCGCCGCACGCCACAAGGCGTATGTCTATCTCTCCGCAGGCGACACCATCCAGTTCGCGTAATGGTATGAGCGAAGCGAATTAGATTACGCGAACCGAGCACCCTCTACTACACCATGAACCACCTTACACACACGCAGGCACAGACCGACCAGGTAGCCACGATGACGGCAGGTCGTGAAGAGGTGCTCGGTAAGGTTTTTCTAAACTCGTTCGCTAACACTCACTCGTTAACAAAAACCTTATGAAAAAGTACCGACCAGTAACCAAGAGCCGCCGCACGATGACCACGCTCCCGTACAAGGAGCTCCTCTCGGGCGATAGGCCGACCAAGGCGCTGCTTTCGAGCAAGAAGCGCCAGGCGGGTAGGAACGCGTTCGGTCGCGTGACGACGCGTCACCAGGGCGGCGGCCACAAGCGCCGCTTCCGCGACGTGGACTTCATGTTCGACAAGCGCGACATCAAGGCGGTGCTCGAGACCATCGAGTACGACCCGTACCGTAGCGCGTTCGTGGGCGTCGCGCTCTACGCCGACGGCGAGCGCCGCTACGTCACGGTCTCCAAAGACGCGAAAGTGGGCGATGAGTTCGTCGTTTCGGAGTCCGCGAAGGTGGTGCGCGGCAATCGCATGCCGCTCGGTGTGATGCCGGTAGGCACGTTCGTCTACAACATCGAAATCCGCCCGAACGCGGGTGCGCGCATCGCGCGCAGCGCCGGCAACTACGCGGAAGTCATCGCGCACGATGCGGGTTACGCGCAGGTGAAGCTCCCGTCGACCGAGATACGCAAGATTTCCGACCTCGCGTGGGCGTCCGTTGGCGCGGTGGGGAACGAGGAGCACAACCTCGTGGTCCTCGGTAAGGCAGGCCGTTCGCGCTGGAAGGGTATTCGTCCGACGGTCCGCGGTTCGGTCATGAACCCGGTCGACCATCCGTACGGCGGTGGCGAAGGCAAGCAAGGCCGCGGCTTGAAGCGCGCGAAGAGCGCGTGGGGCAAGCCGACCGGCAAGGGCCAGAAGACGCGCACCCCGAAGAAGTACTCGAACGTTTTCATCGTCTCCCGCCGCAAAGTCGGCAAGCGCAAGAAGGGATAATCTGCGAATCAGATACGACAAAGGCCGCCCGAGAGGGCGGCCTTTGTTATTTGTAGGCTGGATTGAAGAGACCCGAGAGCTCAGAAACCGGGATGCGCACGGTTTGCGGGCCGGCGGCGTAGGGCGCCACGGCGTAGGGTGCGAAGAGGATGGCGAGCGTGCCGTTGTCGAGGAAGAAGTTCTGGAAGCTCTTCTCGACGGCTCTCGTGCCCGCGTCGACCATCTGCGTATCTGCGAATTGGCCGAGGTTCTGCGCCAGGTAGCTCCGCGAGAGGGAGGAGAGCTTCGCGAGGTAATCCGAGCTGGGCACGAAGAGGTCGCCGATAGAGAGCTCCTGGCCCGTCTTCGTGTCGAACGTGAAGGTCCTGAAGAACGTGTTGCCGTGCGCGCCGAGGGTATCGGTGTATTCCGTGAAGATGTAGGAAACCGTGCGCGGGGTACCTGCGGGGGAAGTGGAGTAGAGGTAGACGATCTGGAGCTTCTCTTTGCGGCCCTGGTCATATCCCATCATCTTCACGTCTGTCGGCGTCAGGGTATCGAAATGACCCTGCTGCATGAACGAAGCTATCTCACTGCTCACGTAGGAGCGCATCGAGACGATGGCGGCAGCGTTCGCGCTGCCTTCCATGGGCGTCGTGGTGGGGTAGTTAGCGATGATGTCGTAATACTGGCCGTGGTCCGTATACGCGCCGACGGCGGGAAGCGAGGATGTCGCGGTTACGCCCGGGGCGGTTGCCGTCCGTGGCCCGCCGAGGCTGTACCATACGAGACCGCCGATAACGATGATGAGCGCAAGGATGCCGAGGGAAGTGTCGCGTCGCATGCGCGTATTCTACCAAATGCGCGCCCATAGGCCTGAAACGAAAACTGCCGGCCTTTGTGCCGACAGTTCGTACCCCTTTCACCGTTGCGGACGAAGACTTTCCAGGTACCGGTGCTTGACCGTCCTGCCCTCTTCTCGTAGCTCGAGGAAGGTCCGTGTATACATCGCGCCTTTGAAAGTCAGGATACCGCCCGCGCAGAACCCCCAGGTGAACTTGATAGCCTCTTCGACACCGGCGGCGTCGAATTCCTCTTGCGTCGTGAGGAGGCGCACCGTGCTCGCGCAATAGGCGTGGATAAGGGGCTG
Source organism: bacterium (assembly GCA_021812925.1). Next base: position 3,857 of record JAKAMK010000071.1, read on the forward strand.
CTGGTAGATGAGCAGATACCGCATGAAAGAACAACCTCGCTAGAGCCCAGACTGCGAACGTACCCCATTCCGGCGCCCGGCACAAGGACAAGGAGG
>JAKAMK010000072.1 GCA_021812925.1 bacterium
CGAGGGGAACGCTGTGGTCGACGGGCTTCCTGAGGAGCACTGCGTGTATGGACTGTATGAGGACGAGCCATACGGGTACGTCCTGCCGTTGGCAGAACCGCAGGCGCCGTTCGCGGGTGTCGGCACGTTTACGGTGCAGCTGCTCCATGCCGAGTTTTCGCCAGGAGAGTCTTGCGCGAGGACGTACACGGTGTAGGTACCCGGCGTGGACCACGAGTACCCGTAGCTCTCCGACGTACCGCTCGGGACATAGCCCGATGATGGAACCCACGCCGCAACCGACTGGCTGTTAGCCGGACTGAAACCGTAGCGGATGTAATTGCCGTCGGGGTCTGAGGCGTTGGCGGTGATGGTCGCCGTCGCACCGACATTCACGCTCGACGGACAAGAGAGTGTGGGCGCGTTCGGACGATTGTCCACGGTGACCGAGTTAGAGCAGGCGGCGCTGCCGGTCGCGTTCGGCGTGCCCGAGTACTGTCCATGCACCGCAGCGATGTAGTACGCGTAGTCATTCGTCGGGATAGTTGCGGCGCTGTCACTCGTGCCAGAGTAGAGGGACGTCGTATAGTAAATGGGGCACGTACCAGTGCCGAACTCGGTGCCGTTCGGGTTACAGTACTCGACTGCTTCTGCGGTAACACAGTAGTTTTGCGGATTCGTCTGTGCATAAAGCATGATATTCGCAAACATGATGGCAAGTCTCGGGTTGAATGTTCCTCCGTCCTCGACGTCCTGCTGGCTCTGCACGAAAGCACCGGTGCACTGGTCATTGGCGGCCACGGAGTAAGAATACGCAGGCGACGATCCGCTCGAGTCGGTTACCGAGAGCTGCGCGGTTTTCGTACCGCCACTGTTGTAGGAATTCGTTTGCGAGTAGGTCGTCGAATTCGTCGCCGCGCTCGCCGTGCCCGAGAAGTTGTCGCCCGTGAACGTGTACGTGTAGGGCGGCTGGCCGCCTGTCGTCTGTCCCGACCAGGTCACGGTCGACCCGATCGTGGTATTGACCGGCGAGACCGAGCAGGACACAGTGCTATTCGTGAGCGGCGGGTAGACGTACACGGTCTGGCTCGATGCAGCCGAGCTGCCGCCCGTGAGCGTGCAGGTCTCCGTGTACGTCGTCGTAGTCGTGGGCGAGACCTTCACGCTCCCTGAGGAACCGGTGCCGACGCCCGAGCAGGACCCGTACGTGAGGCCGTTACTCGAGTTGTACATGTTCGAGCTCCACGAGAGGAGCGCGGAATTGCCTGAGACGATCGAGGTGCCGCCCGTGAGCGAGACCGAGGGGGCCACGTAGGTCACCGTGGAGTAGTGCGAAGTCTTTTTGGAGCCCGCGAGCGCGAGCAGCTCCTCCGCGTGCGCGACCTCGGCCCCGAAGAGCGCGGAGGTGTAGTTGAGGAGGAGCGAGCCGCCGGTCCCGCAGGTGTTCGTAGTGCCTCCCGAGTTCGCGGCGATGCTGCTACCGCTGTACTCCGCGTATGAATAGGTCGTACCCGTGAGGTTCCCGCTACAGTCGAACGTCGTAACCTGCGTCGTCTGGAAGCAGTACTTTCCTGGCGTCGCGTAGTCCGACGGAAGGTATGCCGTATCGAGGCTCGGCAGCGCGGCGACGTAGGTCCCGGTGCACCCGGTGCTCGCGAGCGCCGCCTTGTTGGTCGTCGTCATGGCGGCGGCGTGCGCGGCCGGTGCGAGCGCCGCGAAGGCGAGCGCGGTGAGTGCAAAGCGGAGGAGTGAAGCGCGGTACATGGTCATTTGATGGTAAAGGTGCCGACGGTCGAGACGGTCGTGCTCCCTATCGCGTACTCGGTCGCGCTCGAGCCCTCGAGCACCAGGAAGGTAGTCGGGGAAAGGAACGCGATCGCGGTCGGGTGGGCATCGACCGACGCGATGTAGTTCGTGGAGGCGCCCTGCGCGCTATCGAGCGCGAATACGTCGACCTGGCCGGTCACCGAGTTTGGCAGGGCTGCATAGCCCGCGCCCGGCGAGATGGCCGCGTTGCCGTAAGTGAGGCCCGGCCGCGAGAGGATGGTGCTCCGGAGTGCTCCGGGGGCTTCGATGTGCACGATTCCCGCCGCAGAGAGCGCGAGCACTGCCCCGCTCGTGGTCACCGCCGGAGAGAATCCATCGCCGAGAGGCACTGCGGCAGATGCGCCGCCGTTTATTGGGAACCACGCGACAGTCGTCGAGCTGGTGCCCGAGACGACCGTGTACGCGGCATTGCCCTGTGCGCTCACCGAAAGCTGAGTCTTCTGTGTCGCGTCCGCAAGGAGCGGTACGTAGGTGCCGTCGCCGCGGAAGACTGCGAGCGTCGTGGCGATCGACGAGGCGTCGCTTGAAAGCACCGGCGTATCGTTCGACACGAGCTTTTGCGTCGCATCAGCTATGTGGTGCGGATTGCCATCGAATCCCGCCGGTCCCGCGGCGGGAACGAGCGACGAGCCCGAGATCTCGTACCAGTGCACACTGCCCTCTTGGATGAACGCGACGCGCTGCGCGTGCGCCGTGCTTTGCGACTGCGGCATGAACACGCAAAGGCCGACCGCGATGAGGATTACGACGACGAGTGCTGCTATGGCGAGCGGCAGCAGGCTGTGCTTATGACGCCCCTCAAACGCCGCGGCAAGCGTGGGCACACCCGTATCGGAAAAGGCCATCCAGTAATAATAGCGTACCCGTGTGACCTGGGCGCGCCGCCACGAGCTGGCGCGTGTGGATACCCCTAGAACGTCGTAAACCCAGGCAGAAGGTTCACGATGACAGAGTCGGAGACCGGATTGCCCTTCGTCGTGCAGGAGATGGTGTACACGGACTGGGCGGAGATGGTCTCGTTCGAGGGCGAGCCCGTGGTGAAGTTGTAGCTCGAGTTCGAAGAGCCGGAAGCGAGGGTGCCTGTGGGACCGGTGACCGTACAGCTCTGTACCCCGTTCGCGCTCCAGGTGAGCGTGACCGCAGTGCCGGGAGCGACGCGGGTCTTGCTCGCCTTGATCGTAGCGGAGGGGGCGAGCACCTGGACCGAGGCGGTGGTCTGTGTGGAGCCGCCCGAGCCCGTGCAGGTGAGGATGTAGTTATCGGTGCCGGCGGTCGAGAGGGTTCCGGTCGAGGTCGAGCCCGAGGTCTTTCCCCCGGTCGAGAAGCCCTGGCCCGAGCAGGAGGTGGCATTCGTCGAGCTCCAGGAAAGGGTCGTCGACTGGTTGGTGTCGATGACCGGGTCCTTCGGGGTGAGGGTGGCGGTGGGAGGTGGGGTGACCGTCGTCACGGAGTTAGCGCAGGCGATAGCGCCCGAGGAGTCCCCTGCCGAGTCGGTGACGGTGACCGAGGCGCTATACGGGCCGCCTGCCGGATAGGTCGTGAGGACGGACTGGCCGGTCTTCCCCGCGAGGTCCGTGCCGCTCCAGGTGTACGTGTACGGACCCCCGTTCCCGCCTGAGGCTGCAGTCGAGCTCCAGGTGTACGTCGAGTTCGTGCTTCCCGAGGTCGGGGAGACCGAGCAGGTTATCGCCGTGCCACCCGATGGCGGAATGGACGGATACCCGACCGCGAGCGTCGTCCACGCGCCGCAGTTGTTGCCGTAGTTGGATTCGGTGAGCGGTTGCCCCCACGACGTATTCATGTTCGCACACGCACGGACATCATAGGAACCGGGCGACGAGAACGTGTACGAGCCGCTGATGGACGCGGTGCCGAACGAGGGCAACGAAGAAATCGTACCCGCGTTCACGAGAGCGATCGTGGTGGTGTGCGAGGTCGGGGCGATATCAAAGACGTTCGGGAAGCTGCCGGCAGCGCCGTACCCTATGTTCGTGACCGCCGAGGAGAGCGCGATCGGCTGTCCGGAGATCGGA
>JAKAMK010000073.1 GCA_021812925.1 bacterium
CGACGTTCTGGTTCACGAGGTTGTGGAGCGTGGCGCCCTTCACGCGAATCCAGCCTTTTTCAGACGTGCGGCGCTCTGCCGGCACCGCGATCTCGTTCTCGCCGCGCAGGTAGCTGAGCGTGCGCGAACCGGACGCGTTCTTCGACGCCGTAAGGAGCTCGTCGAGCCAGCCCGCGACGACCACGTTGCCGCCGTGCACGCCCGCACCCGGACCGATGTCGACGAGGTAGTCCGCAGCGTAGATGGTGTCCTCGTCATGTTCGACTACGACGATGGTATTGCCGAGATTCTTCAGGGTGAGGAGCGTCTGTATGAGCCGGTCGTTGTCGCGCTGGTGGAGGCCGATGGTCGGCTCGTCGAGCACGTACAGAGCGCCCGTGAGCCCCGAACCGAGCTGCGAGGCGAGCCGGATGCGCTGTGCTTCGCCGCCCGAGAGAGTCGCAGCCGAGCGATTGAGCGTGAGGTAGTCGAGCCCGACGTTCAGCATGAAGGTGAGACGGCTCTCGATCTCCTTCAAGACGGGCAGCGCGATGTCCGCCTTCATCTCCGACAGCTCGATTTCCTCTACGAATTTCTTCGCGTCTGCTATCGACAGGTTAACGAAGTCGACGATATTCACCCCAAGTTTTTCTCCCTGTTTTCTGTTTTCTGTTTTCTGTTTGCTCGACTTCAGGTATACCCGCAGCGCTTCCGGCCGCAGACGCTTCCCCTCACACACCGGACAGAGCGCCTCGGAAAAGAGCGACTCAGTACCGAGTCCGTTACAGGCCGGGCAGGCGCCGTACGGCGAGTTGAACGAGAAGAGCCGCGGCTCGACCTCGGGGAACGACGCACCGTCTTCCGGGCAGATGAACTTCGCCGAGAGCGTCTCTAGGGTCCCGTCGGCGTGCTTTATCTTCACGAGCCCGTCCGCTTCTTTCAAGGCGAGCTCGAGCGCCTCGGAGAGGCGTTCGCGCGCCGCGGAAGCGGCGCGCGCAAACTCCGTCACGTAAATGCTATCGACCGTAGCATCGATATCGTGCCGCTTATTGCGGTCGAGCTCTATCTTCTCGCGGAGACTGTGCTCTTTGCCGTCAATGACAACGCGTTCGAATCCCTTGCCGAGTAGGTCGTAGAGGAGCTGGTAATACTCGCCCTTGCGCCCCACCACCACAGGCGCGTAGATCGTGACCGCGGTCTTGTCGACCGCCACCCCCATGACGGCGTTGTTTTCTGTTAACTGTTTTCTGTTTTCTATCCTTTGCAGCACCATCTTTATCATCTCTTCTTTCGATAGTCGCACGATGGGCACGTCGTGGTTCACGCAGTACGGCTGGCCGGCGCGCGCGTAGAGGACGCGGAGGTAGTCGTAAATCTCCGTGACGGTGGCCACGGTTGAGCGTGGGTTATTCGAGCGGCTCTTCTGGTCTATGGAAATGGCCGGTGAGAGGCCTTCAATCTCGTCCACGTCAGGCTTACTCATCTGGTTCAAGAACTGCCGAGCGTATGCGGAAAGCGACTCAACATAGCGCCGCTGACCTTCCGCAAAAATTGTGTCGAAGGCGAGCGAACTTTTGCCCGAACCGGAGAGGCCGGTGATGACCGTCATCGCCCCGCGCGGCATCGCTACGTCGATGTTTTTCAGGTTATGGGTGCGCGCGCCCTTCACAGAGAGCCAATCGCTTCCGTGCTTGTGGTGATGACTTGCCCCGAGCGACGTCGAGGGGTCTTTTTTGCTGTGTTTCTTTGTGACCATCTATGGGAATTCCTGCCCGTGGCGGGGCAGGTACGGGAGCACTATAGCACCTTATGCCGCGGGGCGCCCGCGATGCGCGAGCGGGAGTGTGAACCAGAACGTGCTGCCCTGCCCGACCCCCGCGGAGTCAAACCCTACGGAGCCGCGCTGGCGCTCGATGATGGACTTAGCCATGGAGAGGCCGACTCCCACGCCCTCGGTATCCGCGTGGTGCGCCTCGGCACTCCGATAGAAGCGCTTGAAGATGCGGCCGCGGTCCCCCGGCGCGACACCGATGCCAGTATCCGTTACGGCGAATTTGAGCGCGTCGCCGAGGTTCGTGACGCTGATGCGTACCGATCCGCCATCCGGCGTGTATGCGATAGCATTCTCGATGAACACATGGAGCGCCGCCGCGAGACGCTCGCGATCCGCGCGTACCTCAGGAAGGCCGTCCGGCAGCTCGGTCGTGACAGACAGGTGCTTGTCGCGGATTGCGGTCGCGAACGGTTCGAGCACCTCGCGCGCGAGCGACGCGAGAGACAGGTCTGCATACGCGTAGCTGTATCGCTCCTTTTCCATGCGAGCTGCGTCCGTTAAGAGGTTGGCGAGTTCGATGAGGCTCGTGTTCGAATCGCGCACACTTCTCACGAGCGCCTGGGCATCAGCGGGCAGATCGGTGCGGTGGACGAGTTCGTCAGTCGCCCACTTGATGCGCGTCAAGGGCGTGCGGAACTTATGGGTGGCGACGTTCACGAATTCATACTTGAGCGCCTCGGCTTCCTTCCCCTTGTTCCAGTACAGGTAGCCGATGCTCGTGCCAAAGAGCGCCGTCACCAGGGGAACCACCCAGATCGCGAGTCCGGGGAACGTATCTGACACGTAGATCGAGAGTAGCGACAGCGCGCTCAGGGCCGCCGTGCCGGCAATGATGAGTCCCGTGAAGACCGCCGTGCGCCGTACGACGATGCGAATGTCGAGCAGGTCCTTCTTTACCATGCCGTACACCATAGGAACGACGAAAGTGCCGATGAGCATCGATACGATCGGGTCGACCGGATAGTTGAATACGAGCGGGAATGCGGTGACGCCGGACGCGAAGCCATAGAAGAGCGAGAAGATGTAGTAGTCGATGCGGCGGCGTCCCTCGTCGCTGTGGTGCGCACGCTCGATGAACATCACCGCGAACGAGAGCACGAAGCAGAGCAAGAAGTACGCGAGCATCGCGAGGTAGAGCGGGCCGCCGTCGAGGTAGGACTGGAAGTAGAGCTTCGGGACCACGCGCGGCAGGAACAGCGTGGGGAACGCGATGCTGCCGGCGAGAATGGCGAACCCGATGACATACGCCGCGACTACCACGCGCCTGAAGCGGGCGTACGCGTCGAGGGCGAGCACGATGAACTGGAGGTAGAAGAGCGCGAGAAAGACGTCGACGAGGTTGAGGAACCAGTACCGGTACGCGAGCGCCGGATCCGCGGTGTTCGCCCCGAGCACGAACGAGAGCTGGAAGCCGGCGAGCGAGGCGCACATGAGGAAGAAGACGCGGTTCGTCCAGTTCCGCGGCGCGCGCAGGAGGACGAAGAGCCCGAACCCGAGCCCGAGCGTGAGCGAGATGCCGTACCCGATCGTGATGATGGCGAGCTCGCTCATGGCGCGACTAGGCTACGCGGCGGGCGGGAGGATGGTGCGTACGCGCGAGGCTATCTCATCGACTGAGACGTTCGCCTTTACGAGGTAGTCATTCGCTCCCGCGGCTCGCGCCCGGGATTCGTCGGATTCCTGGTCGAGGTTAGACAGCACGATAATGGGGACGTTCTTGAGCGCATCGGTACGTGCACGCACGCGCTCGAGTACGCCAAAGCCGTCCAGTTTCGGCATCATGAGGTCGAGCAGGACGAGCTCGGGCTGCACGCGCTCCAGGCTCGCGAGCGCCTCCTCGCCGTCGCTCGCGTACGTGAGCGAGTACGTGCCGGCGAGCTTGTGCCCGAGGAGCTCCTTCAGGACGAGGTCGTCCTCCACGATGAGTATCCGCTGTCCGCCTTCCATATAGGCACAGTGTAGCCTAGGGGGGCCTCGCGCGCACGGCG
>JAKAMK010000074.1 GCA_021812925.1 bacterium
CGGCTATCGACCCGCTCGAGTCTTCTTCGAACGCACTCACGCCGGAAATCGCTGGCGACGAGCACTACCGGGTCGCGAACCAGGTGAAGCAGGTGCTGCAGCGCTACAAGGACCTGCAGGACATCATCGCCATCCTCGGCATGGACGAACTCTCGGAGGAGGACAAGACGACCGTCTATCGTGCCCGCAAGCTCCAACGCTTCCTCTCGCAGCCGTTCAACGTGGCCGAGGTGTTCACCGGTCAGAAGGGCGCATATGTCTCGCGCGAAGAGACGGTGCGCGGTTTCAAGGAAATAGTGGAAGGGAAGCACGACGACAAGCCGGAGAGCGCCTTCTACATGAAGGGCTCGATTGATGAGATAAAATGATAGAAACGGCCGGAATCCTGCTGCGGGAGAGCGGAAATCGGCCCAGCCGCCGATTTCCTAAGCTCCGCGCTCGCGTTTCGGCGTTGCGGACTTCGGAAAGCCCGCAAGGAGACGCCAAAACACCATGCGCGACCAGCTCCGCTACTCTCTCCTCGCAAAATTCCGCCCTCTCTCAGCATAAACTGAACCATGGCAAACGCATTTAAATTAACCATCGCGCGCGTAGGAGAGAACCTCTTCGATGGAGAGGCCTCTTCGGTCGTGCTGCCGGGCACCGAAGGGCAGTTCCAAGTGCTCGCACACCACGCGCCGTTCGTCTCACGCTTGAACGAAGGCCAGATACACGTCACGGCCGCAGACGGCGAGACCTACCACTTCGATATCGAGGGCGGCGGCGTCGCTGAAGTCTCGAACAACGAAGCGACCATCCTGCTTTAAGCAACGAAAAAGCCCGGCGGTGAAGCAGAGCTTCTCCGTCGGGCCGTTGGGCGTCAATTCTTCATTGAGAGAGTCGAGTAAAGCACCTCGTCGTCGCCAGTGGTTCTGTCTAAGGTCGGTTTTGACCAGCCAAGTCCACGGACGAAATGAGCGTACCAGCGCGGAAGACCGCTCTCCTCATTCAGTCGCACGCAGGTGAGACTTGCGTGATAAACCTTCCAGACGCCCTCATCCATGAGACAAAGTTCAATCTCAGCACTGACGTGATATATCACGTTTCCCGTAACGCTCCTTACGCCAGGGCTTTCCAGTCGGATACGGCTGACACTTTTCCCGCCAGGCTGCTCCGAACATAGAAGTCCATCCCAGATGAGGTCGTCGGTAGATTCGAGCACCTGATGCATACCTCTGTGCAGGTACTGCATTGCCAGCATGACGGTTGGCGAGAGCGCCGCTCCGGACAACCGTGGCACATTCCTTTCCAGGCGCCGTCGCGTGCGATGCGATTTCCAGAGCTCTGCGACTTTGGCCTCGGGTAGCCCGAGTAACGCCGGAATGGCCGGTAGCCATTTCGCCGGCACAGGCAACTCTCCGCTCTTGACCTTACTGTAAGTGCTAGCGTCCTTGCATCCGAGTCGTTCCAGAAATACCGTTTGAGTTTCTCCAAGCTCCCTCCGTTTGTTGTCTAGAAGCTCGACAAGGTCATGCGTTCTACTGTCCGTTAAAGCCATCCTTCCCTCCAAAACTAATGCCGATGTCCATGCGGTAGAACCGCGCCAATACAACTAATACTATTGAAAATTGATGTTGTCAAATTGACTGGTGAGGGGTTTCCCCGGCGCGACTGCCTTGACAGAATGGGTGGGGGTATACTGTAGGCATGCCATTTGATGAAGAATCGGGGCTCGAGAAGCATCGGCACATTCCGCACTACCATGGCGACGCGGTGCGCGCGCTCTTCGTGCTTGCGGCGCTCACGCTCATCGTCGCGCAGTCCACGGGAGCAGCGCTCCCGCTCTCGACCGGCGGGTCAGTGCTCGGTGCGGCGATACTCGTGATTGCCGCGGGCGTGACGAATCCGACGCAGCATTGGATACACTGGTTCAATACGCTCTTGGCGGTATTCGGCACCGTGGTGTTCGGGACGACCGTCATCGGGAAGTACCAGGCGGGCGTGCAGAGCGTGAGTGCCTCGTTCATCTTCCTCGAGGCGCTCGCGCTCCTTTCGCTCATCTCGCTCTACTTTACGGTGCGGACCCTGCGCGGCATCATCCTGCGCCCGATCAACGAGTAGCGAAGCGCGTCAGAGCCTGCCGCCCGTCCGCGCGGGCGTGGTAGAATTGCAATATGTCCATCCAAAGCTTTTTCCTTAAGAAGTACGCCGACTGGAAACTGAAAGACGTGCCGGAGGCGCAGCGCGAGCAGATGATGACGCTCGTGCGGAAGGATCCGGAGCTCTTCAAGCGCATAGGCGAGGAGATTGAGCGCCGCAAGAAAGGCGGCGAGAGCGAGATGAAAGCGGCCATGGAAGTCATGAAGAAGCATCGTGAAGCGATCGCGGCCTTGATGCAGCGATAGGCGTACCATGCTGAACGCGCTCGTCATCCTCGTGACTCTCCAGGCGCTTGGCGCGATAGTGGGCGCGTGCATGGCGGTGTGGGGCGAGGTGGCGTACGTGCGCGCCATGGCCGACGGGGTCATAACTCGCGCCGAGAACGTGCACCTCGTGCACCTCGGTCGAGGCTTACGCTTCGGGCTCGGTCTCTTGTTGCTCGCTTCCCTAGGCCTCGTCATAGACGCGTACGCCCGTGAGCTCGGCGTGCAGCCGGCGCTTACGGCAAGCTATTGGATACTCATCGCGCTCTCGCTCGTCATCATCTACGTCTCATGGGCGCTTGCGCGCAAGAAGATATCGTTCGCGCTCGGCAGCGCCGCGGCATTCACCGCGTGGTGGTTCCTCGCATACCTCACGCTCGGCCTCTTGCCAGGGCTTACCTTCGGCGCGGCGTTCGCGCTCTACGTGGTCGCCACGGCCATCTTCTACGGCCTGCTCACCTACGTGCATATGCTCATCACGCCCTCGTTACCCACGCATACTTCATGACCACGAAGAAGATCCTTATCTTGCTCGGGCACACCGACCCGGCGACGCTCTCTGGCGCGCTCGCTGACTGCTACGAACGCGAAGCAAAAGCGGCGGGGCATGAGGTGCGCCGCATGAACCTCGGCGAGATGCATTTTGATCCCATACTCCATGAGGGGTACAAGACCATCCAAGAGCTCGAACCGGACCTCCGCGACTTTCAGGAGAACGTCCGTTGGGCCGAGCATGTCGTGATTGTGTACCCGACCTGGTGGAGCACGATGCCCGCGATGCTCGTGGGCCTCTTCGACCGCGCATGGCTTCCGCACTACGCATACAACTTCGCCGAGCACGGCCTTACGTGGAAGAAGCTCCTCAAGGGACGCACGGCGCGCATCATAACGAGCGCGAATACCTGGCCGCCAATGCTCCGCCTCATGTATGGGCCGACCACGGTGCATCTTGAGCTCTGCATCCTGCGTTTTGCGGGCATCCAGGCACGCTCTACGGTCTTCGGCCCCTCCGAGCGTGCCTCTGAGCGCACGAAGGCGAAGTGGTTCCGCAAAGTCGAACACCTCGGCCGCAAAGGGAAATAGCTTTATTTTTTACCCGTTACCCTGTACGGTTTGAGACATGCTTAAGATTGGCATGGTTTGAACACAACCTGCCACTATCGAACACTAGAGAGCAGGAAGCTGGTGCCGTTCGTATTCACGATCCCGCTGCCGCCGCCGGACTACAGGACGGTCAGAAGGGCTTATTTGAAGACCCTGGGTACCCCAAAGGCCATCCGCGTTAAAAACTAGCGCCTCAGAGGGCCACGGCGGGTCCAGGAAGGTAGCAAGTTCGCCTTACGAAGGTGTACGATACCGCCATGAGACGGCCGGATGGGTCTTTCAGCTACG
>JAKAMK010000075.1 GCA_021812925.1 bacterium
ATGGTGGACTTGAAAACGCATACGGTATCTGAGCCTCCCCGCAGCCTCACCCCGTTAGAAGTCGGTAAGAAGACACTGAGCGTACTTCGCGTATCTGCGTCACGGTGGGACATACGTGCGCGCCGTACTGCGTGCAGAAAAAAGAGTTTTTCTGCGCCGAGACTTCTAACGGGGTTCACGCTCATCGAGCTCCTCGTCGTCATCGCCATCATCGGGCTCTTGTCGGCAATCGTGCTCGCGTCCTTGAACACGGCACGGCAGAAAGGAAATGACGCTAAGCGCGAGAGCGACCTCGGGTCAATCTCGACCGCTCTCGAGCTCTATTACAGCGACAACGGTCACTACCCGGTAGGGAGCTGCATAAGTTCGCCGTGGTGGAACTGCTGGGGCTCTGCCGGCGAGCCGCGCCTCCTGCCGGCAAACGACATCGCGGCCATGCCACAGGACCCGAGTTTTAACGATGACGGACAAGCGTGCGCCGCAGGAGACCAGGGCTCGCGGCTGTACGGATACTACTCGGATACCGGGCAACGGTACGTGCTCGCGACGTACCTCGAGACGCCGCCTTCTTCGAGTGACCCGCATTACTGGCCGCACACGGCGCTCGGCTGTCTCGGGTTTGCCAACTGGGCTATTACTAACGGCTTCTGACATGACTGATCTTCAATTCGACACGGAGCAGGAGTACGCGCCGCAGTATGCATCGGAAGAGCCGCCGCTCTTTATCCGATGGGTTCTCGCCACGGGCGTCGTGAAGGATGAGAAGCAGGCGAAGTCAGTACTCATCGGCATCGCGGCGCTTGCGGTCGTGCTCGCGCTCTTCTTCTTTGGTTCTGCGTTTTCAGGCGGTCTCGGACCTGCCGGCAAGACGGTCGTTCCTCCTGGCGTGCGCGTGACGTCTGGCTTTCCACCAAGCTCATAACGAAGCGCCGCGCGGCGCGTGCTATCCTCGAAGACATGGCATTGACGGACGCGGAAACGAAGAAGCTCGAGGAGAAGGCGGAAGACATCCGCGAGACCATCATCGAGATGCTCGTCGAAGCGAAGAGCGGGCACACCGCAGGTCCCCTTGGCATGGCGGACATCTTCGCTGCATTCTATTTCCACATACTGAAGCAGGATCCCAAAAATCCGGACTGGCCGGAACGTGATCGTCTCATACTGAGTAATGGCCACATTGTGCCGGTGCGCTACGCCGCAATGGCGCACGCGGGCTACTTCCCGGTGAAAGAATGCATGACGCTCCGGAAGTTTGGCAGCCGGCTCCAGGGGCACCCGGAGCGCCTGCGCTTGCCGGGGCTCGAGACCACCTCGGGGCCCTTGGGTGAAGGACTCTCGCAAGCAGCAGCGATGGCATATGCCTTCCGTATGAAAATCGGACGTAGCACGTCCGATTTTGGGCAGCGCGTGTTCTGCGTCATGGGCGACGGCGAACAGGACGAGGGGAATGTGTGGGAGGCCGTCATGTGGGCCGGCAAGCAGAAATTGCCGAACCTCACGGCGGTCATAGATAGGAACAACATCCAGATAGACGGCATGACCGAGGACGTCATGCCGCTCGAGAACCTCCGCGCCAAGTACGAGGCGTTCAACTGGCACGTGCTCGAGGTGAATGGCAACGATATCGCGGCATTCGTCGCTGCGGTCGAGGAGGCGGACGCTATCTACGAGAAGCCGGTCGTAATCATCGCGCACACGATTCCCGGCAAGGGTGTTTCGGAAATCGAGTTCGACTACCACTGGCACGGCAAACCGCCCACGAAAGAAGAGGGGAAGCAGTTCTTGAAAGAACTGCGCACGATGAAAGGTAAAGTATCTGGTGAATATGCTTAACAAGGACGCAAAACTCGGAAGCAAGGTCTTCTCGGACGACATCGAGAAGGCGCCGACGCGTGACGGGTTCGGCAATGGTGCCGTAGAAGCGGGGAAAGCCGATGGGAACGTGGTGGTGCTCTGCGCGGACCTCTCGGAGTCGACGCGCGCGGAGTGGTTCGAGAAAGAATTCCCGGAGCGATTCATCGAGGTGGGCATCGGCGAGCAGAACATGGCAGCCCTCGGCTCGGGCTTCGCGCTAGCCGGCAAGGTGCCGTTCATCGCGAGCTACGCCGCGTTCAATCCTGGCCGAAACTACGAGCAGATTCGCACGACCATCGCGCTGAACGAAGCGAACGTGAAAGTATGCGGCATGCATGCGGGCGTGTCGGTCGGCCCCGATGGCGCGACGCACCAGATGCTCGAGGATATCGGCCTCATGCGCATGCTGCCGAACATGCTCGTCATCGCGCCCGGCGACGCTGAAGAGGCGCGGAAGGCGGTTATCGCGGCAGCCGAGCACGAGGGGCCTGTGTACCTACGCTTCGGGCGCGCCGCGACGCCGGTCTTTACGACGCCGGACACGCCGTTTCAGATAGGGAAGGCGCTTACGCTCTACGAATCGGAGAAGCCGAAGGTGGCACTCTTGTCGACGGGGGCGCTTTCATACGAAGCACTCAAGGCAGCGAAGGCGCTCGATGCGGAAGGCATCGGCAGCATCGTCCTCCACGTGCCCACCGTAAAGCCGCTCGACGAAGAGGCGGTGCTCCGTGCGGCGGGTTCGGCTGGCTGTGTCGTGACGGTGGAAGAGCACCAGGCTGCTGGCGGCTTCGGCAGCGCTATCGCGGAATTCCTTGCGGAACATCATCCGGTGCCGCAGTACCGGGTGGGCGTGCGCGACCAGTTCGGCCAGTCGGGCGACCCCGACGAGCTCATACACCGCTACGACCTCGATGCGGCAGCTATCGTGCGTGCTGCGAAAACGACCCTCCGGCGCATCCCCAGGGCGTAAAGGACGCGAGAGAGCTTTTCACGTATACTAGCTGCCATGAACAAGCACCGCGTGAACGCCTACCTCGCGGCGCTCGTCATCACGGTCGCCGGCGCGCTCGCCGCATGGGTCATCGTGCGGATGGCCTACCGCACGCAGCCGACTATCGTGAAGACGAATAGCGAAGCGAGCTACAGCGCGCTCCAGAACTCGATACTGAAGAGCAAGGTGCTGGGAGGGAGTAATTAGGAGTGAAAATACAGAAGCGCCCCGCGGCCTAGGCCGCGGGGCGCTTCTGTATTTTTCCTAGAACGGTACCGCTTTGTATTCGGCCGGCGCCTTCGCGAGATAGTCCTCAATCGCTTCTCGCGAGAGGAGCCCTGCTTGCGCGCCGACCTCCTGCACGACCGACATCGAGTTTATCGGTCCCCATTCGAGCGCTTCCGGGAGCGATTTGCCGAGCGCGAGCGCGACGACGACCGTCGAGGTGGTGGCGTCGCCCGCTCCGGTCCTATCAACCGGCGGCTTTGGGTCCGGATACATCGGTATCTTGAAGCGCGATTGCCCGTCCGAGATGTACGCGCCATTCGGACCGTCGGTGATGAGGACGATCTTCGGCCCGAGGGCGTGCATCTTCTCGAGCAATTCCTCGATGGGCGAGGGCGGAAGACCGAGGATGCGCTCAGCCTCTTCCTTATTGCACGCGACGAGCGCGCTCACCTTATAGAGATCCGCGAGCTTCTCGGTGCCCATCGACATCTCGAACGTGCTCGGCTGGAAGGCGAGTCTCGACTCTGGGTGTGCTGCGCACCACGCGGCTACTTCGGCGTGGAACGGTTCCGAGCGGCCAGCGGAAGAGAGGTAGAACCACTTCGGCGCCTCGAGGTCTTCCGGCATCGCGTAGGGGTAGTCCTC
>JAKAMK010000076.1 GCA_021812925.1 bacterium
TCACCTCGCCCTTGTGGTACGCCTCGAACTCGAAATCAGGGATGGTCTCCCCGACCTTCACCTGCGAGACGTAGTCGCGAACCGGGTCATGGAACTCTCCGCAGTGCTCACAGTAGTTGCTTTTAGTCTCTTTCATAGGCATCTAGGTTGAAGGAGGTGGATAATAGGGAGTAGTATAGCAAATCGTGATTCTCACCCGCCACCCTCGCCCCGCACCCCTATGGCCGCCACTGAACCCATAAGAATCCTCTGCATCGCTGGCCCGACAGCCTCCGGGAAGACCGCGCGCGCGGTCGAGGAAGCGCTCGCGCGCGGGGGCGAGGTCATTTCCGTAGACTCGCGGCAGGTCTACCGCATGCTCGACATCGGCACCGAGAAGCCGACTCTCGAGGAGCGCCGCGGCGTGCCGCACCACCTCATCGACATCCGCGAGCCCGAGGAGGTCTACTCCGCAGGCGATTTCGTTGCCGACGCGACGCGTCTCATCCGCGAGATTTCCTCGCGCGCGAAACTTCCCATTCTCGCGGGCGGCACGCACTTCTACTTCGACGCGCTCCTCCACGGACTGCCGCCCGAGACGCCGCCCGACCCGAACCTCCGCACGGAACTTGACGCGCTAGACGACGCCGAACTCCTCGCGCGCATCGAAGCGGCCGACCCCGAGCGCGCCGCGGTACTCGACCCAAAAAATCGCCGACGCCTCATCCGCGCGCTCGAGATAATCGCGGCGCACGGCACGGTGCCGCGGCGCGCGCCGCTCACCGACTACGAGGTCGAGTGGATGGTGCTCGAACCGTCGCGCGAGCTCATGCGCGCGCGCATAGACGAGCGCGAGGCAACCAAGTTTCCCCGCGGGCTGCTCGACGAGGTGCGTCACGTGCGCGAACGCCTTCTCGAGCGCTACCGCGCGCGAGGCGACGCGAGCCCCGAAACGACGGCCGATGCGCGCCTCGACGAGCTCGGACTCGAGTACCGGGTCGTCGGCGAATTCCTTCGTGGCGCGCGCGACAAAGCTTCCATACTCCCGACCCTCTCCGCGCAGCTGTGGCAGTACGCGCGCCGCCAAAGCGCATGGCTCCGGAAGCTGCGCGACGAATCCGTGATACGCTAAGCGCATGAACGTCACCCGAGTCGCCCTCGTCGTCTCTATCCTCGTCATCCTCGCCGCGGTGCTCTACTTCTCGTTCGCACAACCGGGCGCTCCTTCGCCGAGCACGTCCTCGGGCGCTACGGACGCGTTCGGCACGCCGGCCGCGAACGTCTCCCCCACCCCCGTTACCGCCGACGCGTTCGTGCGCGGTTTCTACGCGTGGTACCTCGGGGGCCTCGCAAGCGACCAGGGATTCGCGCTGTCGGCGGGCTTCGCAGCAAGCGCACCCTCGTGGCTTTCGCCCACCTTCCTCGCCGCGCTCCCGACGCTCCGCACGTCGCTCGAAGCGGATCCGCTCCTCCTCACGCAGGACTTCCAGCCCGATTGGGCGACCTCGATGGAGGCGTCTGTCGCGAACCGCTCGGCGACCTCGACCGAGGTTAGGGTCACGCTCGGCAGCGGCTCGACTGCGGATGCGCTTCTCGTAACCGTGGCGGGCGGACCCGGCACGTGGCGCGTGGACTCCGTGGGGCGCTAGAACCCGTGTAGCAACGTTCTGTAGAGCGAAGCGATACCGGTCCTAATAAAACTGCACATGGTCTAGCTACCCGGCCAGCGGTACACCGCGTAGGATGCCTGCGCGGACTGGTAGCCCGGACCCGGGTAGATGCCGTAATTTCCGGACTGCACGAAATCGGAGACCCAGTGGCTGCCGTCGTAGATCTGGATGTGGCCCGCATTGTTCGGATCACCCGCGTACGGCTGGAAGACCGCGACATCTCCCGCCTGCGGCGTGTACCCGCCCGTCGACACCTCATTGAACCCAGCGCTGCCGAGGTACGGCCCGTAGTCTTTCGCGTCGACCGGGTGCGTGCTGTTAAACGAAGTGAGGCCGCCGGCCGCGAGCGCCTTGCGCACGTAGAGCGCGCACTGTCCCGAGGAACCGGAGAGCGCGTGCGCATCGGCGTAGTTCGCGGCCGCGCTCGGCGTGTACTGTCCCGGTGTCACGGTGACGCCTGCCGGCAGCGCGGTTGCGGTGGGCCCCGCAGTCGCCGATTGCTGGAACGCCGTCGACTCGTTGAGGCAGGGGTCGAGGCCGCCTGAATTCACGAGCTGGCTCCAGTTCGTGCCGAACGGCTGGCCGTTCTGCGTGAGCGCAGCCATGACCGCGTCGACCATAAGCCACGACGCGAGCGCAATGACGATGCCGACGATGGTGTTCGTGAGAATGGTCTTCGCCTTGTTCCGGCCGCCCGGGCTCGCGGGCTCGATAACCATGAGGAAGCCAGAGTACGCGATCATGAGAGGCGCGACGCCGACGATGGCGAGCGTGATGCCGAAGCTGATGAGGTTGTTGATGACGTCGATGAGCGCACCCCACCCGAGCGGACAGGTCTGCATGTCGCCGTACTGCGAAGCGATGTCCGGGATGATGGGCCCGAAGTACGGGATAGCTGCATGCGCGAGGGGCGGCAGCGTGAGTGCGCTCGCGGCGAACACGAGCGTGAGGAGCGCGAGACGTCGAGGCATTGCCGTACAGTATACCCGCTCCGTAACGCGGTCGTCACCGCTGCCTGTGTCTTACGGCGCGCGCCGCGCGCTATGCGCGTACGGGAATACCTCCTAGTTCGTCGGCAGGTCGACTGCGCCGGGACACCCGGGGAACCCGACGTTCTCGCCGACATAGCTCTGATTCGCGAGGGGCGAAATGCGCACGTACGCGACCAAAGAGCACAGCTGCGCCTGCGTGATGCCGAGCCGGCGTGCGAGGTCTTGCGCCATCTGGAGCCGCATCGCGCCGATCGGTTCGCGGTAGATGAATATGGAGAACGCTCCTTCGTCCGGGAAGTAGAGCATCTCGTACCCGCGCGTGAGCGCGGTCGGCAACTCGCTCCCGCTCGAGGTCGCCTCGCCGAGGAGGAGCGAGCCGAGCGAGTAGTACGGTTCCTCGGCGACGCCGCTCCGCGTGTACGCCGGGACCGAGACGACATCCGAAGCGCTCGTGAAATCCTGTACGGAAAGCGTCGTGCCGTCCTGGGTCGTGACCGTCGTTCCGGGTGCTACGCCGCCGGACGCGGTACCCCCGCTTGCCGGCACGCTCCCCGCAGACGGAAGCGCGGGCGTCGTGGTCGCCGTGCCGGTCGTGGGCGCGTGCGAGGGCTTCGCGAGGAAGAGCCAGGCGAGCACGCCGATGATGACGGCGAGGCTCGCGGCAAAGAGGTACTTGAGGGTCGTGTTCATAGGGATTTGGCGGCGTCGGCCGCGGCCATGTACTCAGTGAATCGGGTTTCGAAACTGCCCATGCCCGTGCCGCCCGCCGCGGTCATGTAGTTCGTAAAGATGTCCTGGTATCCGCAGGTGGTCGTGCAGTACGGGAATTGCGAGTTCGTGTTCGCAATAGGGCACTGCATGACGAGGTAGCCGGGGCAGCTCTGGGACGGCGCGAGCGCGCCGGCGCCGCCGTTATAGGCGACCGCCGCACTGCCCCAGGAGCCGTAC
>JAKAMK010000077.1 GCA_021812925.1 bacterium
CGATGAGAGCGGCGAGGAATTGAGCTTCGAGTTCACCTGGAGCTCGTCGGTGCCCAAAGGCAGGCACGAGCGGAATCCCTGCTCCTGCTGGAAAAGCGCAGGCTTCGTGTAGACGAGCTTCGCGTCCAGGATGCCGCGGATGTCCCCTTCCGTCTTGTCTATCTCTTCTTTGGCATCGCCGTAGAGCGCGAGGTAGAGGCCCACATCGAAGAGCTTTTCCTGCGCCTGCTGGAGGTTGTCGCGCAGGTTCTCGAGGTCTTGATAGGCCGTGTCGAGCAAGGGGTCGCGCACGAGCCCTTTCGCTTCGCGGTCGTTTATCTGGCTCTGCACCTCGGCCACTTTCTTCTGGAAGGAACGGAGCGCCTGTTCGGTGTCTACGGGATGGATGAAGAGCGAGACGTCGAGCACCTTGTCGAGATTGATGACCGGCGCGAACCAGCCGTCGGCGAGGAAGCGCGGGTACGAGATGGTGTAGAACGCGCGCACGAACTTCTCGCCGAGCTGTAGCTCGCGCGAGCTGACCTCTAGTGCGGTCGGTGCGATGGTGTCGACAAGGTCCAAGGACCCTTGCCTATAGATATCTTTCGGCAAGACCGGTACCACCTCCGGCGTCTCCTCTTTCTTTCGGCTGAGAAAATCGAGCAACGCCATATTAATTGTCTAAGCGGATAGGGTTCTCAAGCTCGCCCGGATTGAATGAGCGGTACAGGAGCTCGATGATCTCTTCGGTGCCCAAGGGCACGGCGCGTACGCCCGCGCTCCCGAGCCCGCCGGAGACGAGCGCGAGGCGCTGCTCGAGCTGGGCGCGGTCTTCCTCGAACGTGGTCTCGGTGGTTGGCGCTTCTTTCTTCGCACCGAAGAGGCCGGTTGCCGCGCCGACTGCGTCTATCGTCTTCGTGTACGGCACGATGACGTAGAACGATTTCGTCATGATGTTCGCGCCTTCGGAGAACGACTGGATGAACTCCATGTACTCGCGCAGCTGGATGCGCAGGAGCTCCGTGCGCTGCTCGGGCATCTTCTTCTCGAGGAGCGAGAGGTACGGGCGCAGGTCCATCTTGCGCGAGTTCACGACGATCTGTATCGAAAAGTCGAGCGTGTTCAGGAAATTCTGGAACCCTTCGATGATGCCGCGCTGTTCGTCGGCTGATTTCAGGCCGAAGTTGACCGAAGAGCAGATGAGTGCGCCGCGGTAGCTGCCGTCCTTCAGGATGATGATGCCGTTCCGGATCTCTTTGACCGGCACGAACTGCTGGGTCGCCCCGCTCGGTTTTGCTGCGGTCATGATTCTACGTCGTTAGCGGTGGGGCCTTTCTTCACGTCGAGCGACCACGCGAGTTCCGAGAGCTTCCCGCGGGTGAGGCGACTGCCCGGCGCCGCGACAGGCATGGCCGCCGACTTTGTCGTGGACGCCTTCGGCGCGGCCGCCTCTTTCTTCGGCTCGGTGTGCTTCCACAGGAAGAGTTTCGCGCCGGTGTAGTAGTTGAATGCCGCTTCGAGTATCTCGATGAACGGCTTGCCGTTTATCTTGTAGAACGAGAGCGCGCCGCCGAGGCCGGCGACCGGGATCGCGAGGATGACGGCGAGCCATAGCGGAAGGTAGAAGAAGAACAGCACGACGAGCCCGACCGAACCGGCAAGGTAGATGAACTGCTTCAGGGTCAAGGGCCCCACGATCTTATCCTCGACCTCGATGAATTGCGGAACCTGGTACTCCATCAAGCAAAGTATACCCGAACACCCAGTCTGCTGTAATCGGCTTGTACCCATTCACGGTATGGATGCGTTCGGTTCGTCCAGTCTTTCGGACCGGCTAGCGTTGCAGAGCGGCCGATAGGACGCGACAGCAGACTGGGTGTGAGGGTATAGCAGTCGCGCGCCGTATACGGCGCGCGACTGTGGGCTTCTTACTCGCCGCGGATGTCTTTCGTCTGTATCGGGCTCTCGATACCGGGCGACCACTTCGCGTCTATCGCGCCGAAACGCTCCTCGTACTCCTGCACGTGATGCTCGAGGCTCTGCACGAGACGCTTCATGTGCTCGGGCGAGAGCGCGTAGGCGTGTGCGGACTCCCCCACCATCATGACGAGCACGAAATTCTCTTTCGAGTGGCCCGCGAGCACGTTCTCACAGAATTGTTTCGGTATAGCGTTAAGGTCCATATGAGAGTAGTTAGAGTCTTTGGCCGGTAATGAGGCTGAATAGGTAGAGTACGAGCTGGAAGAACGGCCCCGCGAAGACGTACGAGAAGATGACGAGGAACAGGATGAGCGAGAGTGTCCCTGCGCCGCGCACCTGGGCCTCGAAGTGGTGCAGGCTCCGCGAGACGCTCCACGGGAGCGCGCTCCGGAGCGCGGTGTAGCCGTCCAAAGGCGGGAACGGGATGAGGTTGAAGAGCCCGAGGAAGAGGTTCACGAAGGCAATGGTCGCTGCGAGCGAGAGCCCGGCAGCATCGAGGCCCAGTGCCGCGCCGAACCGTACGATGAGGCCGAACACGATGGCGAGGAAGAGGTTCGTCGCGCTCCCAGCGAGCGCGACCAAGGTCTCGCCCCAGCGCTGGTTCTTGAGGTTGTAGGGATTGTATGGCACCGGTTTCGCCCACCCGAAGAGTATGGGAGAGCTCGTGAATATGAGGAGCGCGGGGATGATGATGGACCCCATGAGGTCGATGTGCGGGATGGGGTTCAGGGTGAGGCGGCCGGAGAGTTCCGCGGTCGGGTCCCCGAGGGCGTTCGCCATGTACCCGTGCGCCACCTCGTGGACGATGATGGACAGGATAAGGATGACGAGCGAAAGGATGGCCAGGGTCATTTGCGCTCAGTGTAAGCCGTGTGTTAGGATGCGGCAACTATGGCACGAGCCTGCGATATAACCGGAAAGAGCACGCAGATAGGCGGGCGCTATTCGAACCGCGTCCGTGCGACGCAATTCAACCCGACGGGCAAGGTCCGCCGCAAGGCGAACCTCACGCGCCGCCGCATCTACGTCCCCGAGCTCAAGAAGTGGGTGAACGTCGATATCTCCGCGAAGGGACTCAAGACCCTCAAGAAGAACGGTGCGTACGCCACCCTCAAGAAGGCGGGTAAGATTTAAAGATACAGAAAGCGGGCGGGGCCAAAGGCCCCGCCCGCTTTCTGTTACTCCCGCATCACACGCTCGCCATCCGACACGTAGGTTCTCGGAGGCGTCGAAGAGCTGAGCGTAATCGCGCCATAGGGCGGCAGGATGCTTTCGACGAACGTGCTCATCGGTGCGTCGAGGTCGCCTTCGATAAGGAAGGAAGTCTTGCCATAGGAGAGACGCAGCACGAGGGCACCGTTTTTTGGAGAGAGCGCCGCGGGCGTCTGTGGCGGCCACAAGACGTCGAGTGCGATGCCGCGGTCAAGCGTAAGCCTATCTCCTCGGTAGAGATCTCCCGTGTGCAGGTCCTGCGCGAAGGGTTCCAAAGACCGCTCGAATGCGGCGCTACCAAGAGCAGCGGAGCGCAGGAGAAGGTTCGTGCGATATCGGGCGAGCACGTCGGGCAACCCTCCTCCTGCCGCTTGGGTAGG
>JAKAMK010000078.1 GCA_021812925.1 bacterium
GACGATGAGTTCGAGCGCGCCGCCGGCGTTTATGCTGCCGCTCTTTATGAAGGCGCCCTCGGTCAGAGTTTCCGGCAGCGGCTCGCCGGTGAGGTTTGCGAGGTTCAGGGTTGCGGAAGGCGAGTGGAGGAAGCCGTCCAAAGGCACGAGCTCGCCGCCGCGCACTACGATGACTGCACCTTCCGGCACCTCGGCGAGCGGCACTTCGCGCGTATCGTGCCCTGCGCCTTTCACGAGCGCGGTCTTCGGCAGGCGCGCGAGGAGTCCGGCAAGAGACGCATTCGCTCGGCGCGACGCATACTCCTCGAGCGCTTCGCCGCCGGTATACATGAGTGCGATGACGGCGCCCGCGAGCCACTCGTGCGTAAGGAGCGCGAGCACCATCGCGAGGAAGGCGATGTAGTCCAAGGACCAGCTGCCGCCTCTGATATCGCGATATGCGGTCACGAGCAGCACACCGATGCCGAGCGCGAGCGCCGGCAGGTAGAAGAGGGAAGTGCTCGAAAGTCCTGCTGCGAGGAATAGAGCGACGACTATCGGCAGGGTGAATGTCGAGACGTCGAGGTAGCGCATGCGGTCATTTTACAAGAACAGCCAGAGCGCGAAGAGGACGGAGAGGGCAATGCGGTACCAGCCGAACGAGGTGAATGAGTGCGAGCGCACATAGCCGAGGAACCACTTCACGATGGGCATCGCGACGAGGAACGCGACGACGAAGCCGATGGCGAGTGCAGTCCATTCAGGCGAAGTGTAGGAGAGCGCGTGGCTCTTGTAGAGCGAGTACAAGGTCGCGGCGAGCATGGTCGGCACGGCAAGGAGGAATGAGAACTCCACGATAGCAGGGCGCGAGATGCCGAGCGCCATGCCGCCGACGATGGTCGCTCCGCTCCTCGAGACGCCCGGAATGATGGCGACCGCCTGCGCGAAGCCGATGCCGATAGCCTGCTTGTACGAAATCTTGTCCATCTCCGGCACGTCCAAATCGGACGTAGCACGTCCGATTTCTGAGTCGGAGGGCTTATCGGCTGCGGCGGCAAGCGCGTCTTCGCGCTTGCCGTAGTACGCCTCGAACGCGATGAGGATGATGCCGCCCACGAAGAGCGAAGCGAGCACGACGACATCGCTCCCGAGGAGCTCTTTCACGACGTGGTAGAGGAGGAGACCGATGATACCGGTCGGGATGAATGCGACGGCGAGCTTGAACAAGCGCTCCCAGTTCCAGAATTTCTTCCAGAAGACGACGACCACCGCGAGGATGGCGCCGAGCTGGATGGCTATCTCGAAATTCTTCGTGAAGTTCGTCGGAATGATTCCCATGAGGGAAGAGGCGAGAATCATGTGCCCGGTCGAGGAGACCGGGAGGAATTCCGTGAGACCCTCGACGATGCCGAGGATGATGCTGTGCAGGATAGTCATGAGAGCATCCTAGCACGTGACAGCGGCCCTCCATGAAGAGGGCCGCTTGGCAGAGCGTGTTGAGACTGGTCTCGGTTCCTACCCGAGTGGTTGCACGCAGATGCGCGCATGACCCTGCTGTTCGTAGCCCAGAAGCCGAGCGCCGCGCAGCGTGAGGTCTACTACTGTCCGCAGCCGCAGTGCAGGGCGGTCGTGCACGATTGCGTCGAGGCTGCGTCCATTCTCGAGGTTAGTTACCCTGATTGGGGTGCCAAGGTCAAAAAGGTATGACGCAGCGATGCTCGGATTCAAGGTGCTGAACTGAGTACCGTCTGCAGTGTATCTTCTACAGCAGTCGTACCAGGTTGCTTTCGTGACAAAGCCGCCTGGGCACGTGCCGGCAGCGGATGCAGCGCTCAAAGAGAGCGCCCATACGGAAAGGACAGTCGTTAGTCGCATTCGAACCTCTTTCGTAGTCAGGAACGGACGTTCCGATATCTATGACGCACGACGGAGAACGTTTCTTTCAGGGAAGGCGGATGCTCAATAATGATGAGCATGTAAGCCATATTTTTGACACCTTGACGCCCTGTCAAGATACAGGACCTATTGACAATGTATTGTCAATGTGCTAGTATCGCACCATCGGAAGGTACCTTCCGCTAATCCAAATTCATGCCTATCCTTGGAGCCCTCGTGGGCTTTTTTAGTTTGTCTGGCGCCTTTGTGGCTATGCCCGCGCAAGCGAGCGCGCCAGTGGCGCCGGCTCTCCCTACCTACTCGGTCGCGATGACCGGCTATAACGCCGTCCCAGCGCAGACGGACGCGAATCCGCTCGTGACTGCGTCGGGCGCGTACTCGAACCCCGAAGTGGTCGCGGCGCGTTCGCAAGACATGGCGGCCGAACTCCCGTTCGGCACCATCATCGAGGTGAACGGCCCGTCGTCTCTAGAGAAGAACTGCGGGTACGATGTGGTCGGAAAGACTATCGGCTACCGCGTCATCGCGGACACCATGAACAAGAAGTTCACGGACCGTGTAGACGTGCTCTTCCCGGAAGCGGCGACGCGTTCCCAGAATCGCGCGGTCGTGCTCGGTGTCTGTGAGGGCGTCACCATTACGGTGGTCGGCCACACGGACCTCTCAAACCCGGCGAACCTGCCGAAGACGCAAGCCGACCTCGCAGCACTCGTGAAGAACTCGGGAGACCTCGCGCTTAAATAAATAAGTACGTAACGATACGCAGCGCGGGCCGCCCTTAGGCGGCCCGCGCTGCGGTATGCTCTAGGCATGGAGCGCCTTTCCGAGAAGGCCTCAGGACTCAAAAGCGCGCAGTACGCGACGCTCCGTGCGCTCGACACTCCTGCGAAGATCCAGGACTACCTGGACGCGCTGCCCATGAACTGGGAAAAGCAGGGCGAGACGCTTCTCTCGCCGCGCAAGGTCTTCGAAGAAGGCAAGGCGCATTGCCTCGAGGGCGCGCTCCTTGCCGCTACCGCGCTGTGGATACAGGGCGAGGTGCCGCGCGTCCTCGTGCTCTCGTCGCGCGAAGGGAGCGGAGACGATGACCACGTGGTCGCGCTCTACGAGCGTGGCGGGTGCTATGGCGCGATAGGGAAGACCAATCACGCGACCATCCGCTTCCGCGACCCGGTATACCGGACACTCCGGGAGCTCGCGCTCTCGTTCTTCCACGAGTGGTTCATGAACACGACCGGCGAGAAGACCTTGGAGTCGTACAGCAAGCCCTTCGACCTATCGCGGCTCGGGGCGGCGTGGGTATCGGCAGAGGACCTTCGCGAAGTGGACGAGCTCCTTGCCCGGCTGCCGTACTACCCGCTCATCACGAAGCGGCACTGGCGCCACGTACGACGCGCCGACCCCATGGAACTTGCAGCCGGACGCCTCGAGGAGTGGCCGGAATCCGACCCGCATACCTAGTCGCCGAGGGGTTGCCGAGCGCGCTATACTAGCCGCATATGTTTCAGAAACTATTCAATACGCTCACGGGCGAGCAGAAGACCAACGCAGTAGAGAACATCATCTCGCATGCGAGTCCGCGCCCCTCGTTCTTCCTCATGATCATGCTCGCGGTCGCGATGGCCGCCATGGGTGTGGTCACCGATTCGGTGGTC
>JAKAMK010000007.1 GCA_021812925.1 bacterium
GATCTTTACAATGGTTCGGTTTGTTGTTCAGCGGTTTTGGCACGGCATTCATCGCGGATGCCGCCATGCAACCCAACACAAGCCTCGCTCTGCAATTGCCGGCGCTGGGCTGGGCCTTGGCCATCTCGGGTGTTTGGCTCGCGTTGACCCTCATCAGCTTCGGCGAACGCGCTTCGACAACCGCGACGACAACCTAGCCGAGCACGGCCACCAGCGCTCCTTCAATCAAGCCCGCAGCGGTTCATCCGCTCGGGCTTCTTGCTTTATACACTTGCGCTCTTGAGCGCGCGGTCGTTCATGTCGTGGAGCGCGATGATGAAGAGGCTCTCGCTCCAGCCTAAGGGTGTGTTCTCGTTATGCTCGGACGAGTTCGAGTAGTAGAGCTCGGGCTCGCCAAGGGGCGTGTCGGTCGCCTTCGCTTGCTCGAGAAACTCCTTCGCCTTCTCGGTTTGCCCTAACTTTTCATAAATGATGGCGAGCCAGGAGAGACCGAAGGTCCACTCGGCCTCTTCGGAAACGCCGTCTTCGTTCTTGTTGTAGTAACGGTCGCCCTTGTAGCGGATGACGCCGCGCTCGCGCAGGAGGTGGTACTCGACGTGTTCGAGGATGGCCTTTCGCTCGTCGTCGTTCACCACCGCGTACGGCCAGATGAGCGACAGGAGCGCGAGGTCTACGAACTTGTGCTCCGACTCGCGCGGGAGAATCTCGTGTAAGAAGTGTTCGCCTTTCTCGATGAGCTCGTCCGGTACCTCGATGTGAGCGACGCCCTTGATGCTCTTCAATCCCGCGAGGCACGCGCCGACGGAGGACGCATGGAGTTCCTCGTTCTCCTCCCACATGCCGGAATCTCTGTCGTGCCAGTACTCCAAGGTGGAAAGGTACCAGACGAGCTTCTGCACCACGCGGCGGTCATCATCATCCTTCAAGAGAAGGCCCGGCGCACGCTTCTCGAGCACCCCTATCTCGAAGAGGATGCAACCGATGGAATCGTTTTGCTTATTCCCCCACTCCTCCCAGAACTCGTCGAAGGTTTCCGGGTGGTAGCGCGCGTGGATGTACTCATGCGTGTGCTCCGGCTTCTTCGCTATCGCGTGGTCTATCTTATATTCGTGCTTCTTGAATATGTCGAGAATGGCACGGTAGGTCTTCTCCACTGTGTCGTAATCGCCGAGCACCTCGAACGCGAGGCACTCGTAGAAGTTGTCGCGCAGCCACGCCTTGTCGTAGCCCGTCTCCACATTCTGCTTCGATGCCGCGAAGAGCCCTGACGGATACCGGAGCTTCTCAAGGATGGCGCGGTGCTGCTCGACGAGCGCGTCGCGCGTGACTGAGCGATTCATGTTGAAAATTGTAGCACCCGGGGGCGCGGCGCTGCGCGCCGCGCTAGAAGTGCGTATCTTCCTTGCATTTTGTACCTCCGAGGTACTACGGTATGAGCATGGAACCAGACACTACGGACGGACCGGACTACGGCCCGCGCACGAACGCATTCAAGACTTTGGTCGACAAAGTCTACCTGCACCGCCTGCCTTCCTACGGCAACACCATCTTCTACGGTCTCGGGTTCCTCGCGCTCACCTCGCTCGCGCTCCTCGCGCTCTCCGGCATGACGCTCGCATTCATGGGCCAACATTGGTGGCTCTACGCGCCCTGGGGCATCTACGTGCGCAGCGTGCATCTCTGGAGCGTGCAGGCGTTCATCGCCATCCTCATCCTGCATATCTTGGTCGGTTTCCTTACGAGCGGATTCCGACGGCCGCGGCGCATGATATGGGTCTTCGGCGCACTCATCTTCTCGCTCGCCATCTTCCAGACGGAGTTCGGTTACGGACTGCGCGGCGATTTCTCGTCGCAATTCCGCGCGGTCTCGGGCGCCGACTTCTGGAACGGCGCTCGACTGGGTGACTTGATAAACCCGCTCTCGCACTTGCAGGAATTCGCGCTCCATGTCGCCATCATCCCGCTCACCATCCTCCTGCTCTTCATCCTCCACTACCTGCTCATCCACACCTACGGCATCTCGAAACCGCGCAGGAAAGACATGCCCTACACCATGGTGAAAGCGAACCACCGCGTCATGTGGACCCGCGGCGCGTTCCTCGCCGTCGCCATACTCGTCCTCGCGTTCTTCTTCCACTCGCCCTACGTGCCGGCGACGACCATCGCGGGCGTCGCGCAGACAAACCCCTCGCTCGTCTCCTCAACGCTCATGAACGAGTACGACCGCACCTCCGACACCGCCACCTACCTCGATTCCATCGACCCGTACACGTTCGACACGCGTCAGGTATTCGTCACCGCGCCATACGAAGCGCTCACCGGTGCGAGCACCGCGACAACATCCGACGCGATGATTGCGTCACTCATGCCCGCCGCCGAGAACGGCACCTATGAGGCCTACCTCGACCGCGAGGACCCGGCGCCGTATACGTACTCGCTCCGATTCTTGAACGACATGGGCGTGCTCGAACAGCGCGCCGGCAGCCTCGGCTTCGCGACCGACCAGTGGGGCATGGCGAAAGACGAGAACGGACACTGGTTCTTCGCCCTTCCGCCAGGCTCGTGGTGGATGACGCCCTTGGGCATGTTGAACAGCTCGTTCGACCTCCTCGATAACGACAACGGCGACGAGATCGCCGCCTACTCGTTCGCAGTCATCCTGTTCTTCTTCGTCGTGTTCCCGTACATCCCGCTCATAAACCGCCTGCCGGAACTCTTCCCGTTTGACCGCTGGATACAGAAGGACCGCACGAAGTCGGAGGAGTAACGCGGTACTATAGAGCCATGAAAATCGTCAACGAAACGCCCGAGGACATGACTCTCATGCATCCGAGTGTCGCGCAAGCGGCCATCGGCGGCGTGTTCCTCATACTCGGTGCGGCGCTGTTCATCTCTTCGGCC
This sequence comes from bacterium, assembly GCA_021812925.1. Next base: position 2,902 of record JAKAMK010000007.1, read on the forward strand.
ACCCCCGTGAAGGACGCGCTCCTCATCTCGCAAGCCGCATTCGTCTGCTTCGCGTTCGGCCTCTTGGCACTCTTCACGAACGCGAACGAGACCGTAGACCTCAACAAGACGACCGGCGAGATACGCTACCGGGTCAAGCATTTCATGGGTGCCGAGACCGCCACCTACCCCATCAATACCGTCACGCGTGTCGAGCTCAAGGAGCCGTTCTTTGAGAGCGAGCTCGCTCCCGGCCTCCCGCGCGCGAAGCGCTCGTACGCGAAGCCGCTCATCTCGGAAGCGTTCCTAGTACTACATGACGGCACGCGCGTCCTCATAGACTACGAGCATCGCCACCTTGGACGCGAGACCGCAGCGCAACTGCAAGCGGAATCCGACACGAGCATCGCCGGCCGCGTCGCACGATTCCTAAACGTACCGATAGAAGACCGGAACGCGTACTCTAAAGCGTGAACGGACTCACGATAAGCGCGAGCGAGAATCCGAGCATGGCGAGGAGTGACGCGAGGAAGACGCGCCTGCCCCACGCCTCCCCCTGCGGGTCTTCGCGCGTAGCGGCATAGAGCCAGCCGAACCCGGCGAGGACCACGATTCCTGCGTAGGTGCGGCTCGCGTACCCGGCGAGCGAAAGCGTGAATGCGGAAAGCGTGAACGCGGCGATGTAGAAGCGCATGTGGAGGAGCGCCTCACGCGCATCCCGCAAGAGCGGCAGCGCCGGGATGCGCGCCGCCTGGTAATCCTTCGCCCGGCGGATAGCGATGGCGAAGAAGTGCGGCATCTGCCAGAGCGCGAGCGTGAGAAAGAGGATGAACGCCGCGAGATCGAGCCGGTCCGTGACCGCCACGTACCCCACCACCGGCGGCACCGCGCCCGCGAGCGCTCCCACGTGCGTGCCGAATATCGTCCGCCGCTTGGCAAGGAGCGTATACGCACCGACATAGACCGCGAGACCGAAGAGCGCGACACCGGCCGCGAGCAGGTTCGTATACGCAGCGAGGATGAATAGACCGAGCGCGGCGAGCACGCAGCCGTACACCGCCGCCGCGCGCGCCGAGAGCGCGCCGCGCACGAGCGCGCGATGCTTCGTCCGCTCCATGAGCGCGTCGATATCGCGGTCGAGATAGTTATTCCAGACGCATCCCCCCGCGATGACGAGCGAGAGCCCGACGAGCATGGCGAGGAATAGTGCGCCCGTCGCGTGTCCGCCACTCGCGAACACGAACGCGCCGATAGCGGGCAGCGCGTTCCCGTAGACGATGCCGGGCTTTATGAGTTCGTAATATGTTTTGAATACGTTCATATACACAGCACGACAGCGTGATTTTGGAGGCTCTCGGAGGCGAAGCAGCATGGTAATTTCTGCGCCGCAGGGCAGCTGCGCAGAAATTTGCGAGCCGAGAGGGAGTGCGCCTGCTCGCACCACAAGAGTACTTCCATTTTGCTAAGGCCTTCTGCCAAGCAAAATTGGTCGCTGGGGCAGGCGACACGTACTCCACAAATTACGCTGTCGTGCTGTCGAAAAGAAGTGTGCCGCATACGCGCGTTCTCTCACATGCTGTCTTGCGACTGCATATACTGCACCATCGTGCCGGTGCTCGGCATCATGTGCGCATTCAGTGAGCGCATTATCCATAAGGAACCGACCACCACGATGCAGACGATGACGAACGCGAAGGCGAAGGCCGTCGCGTCCCAGCGCTTCCCGGTGCGCCCGAGGTGGAGGAAGAGCACCACCTGGAGCCCGAACTGGAACAAGGCGAGCGCGACCACGGCGCCGAGAATGAACGCGGGCGTCGCCGCATGCGCTACGACGAGGTAGTACGCGAGGAACGTGCACAGCAAAGAGCCGACGAAGCCTGCGATATACGTGCCGAGCGTGCCGTGGTAGTTGCTCATGGTAGCGGTAGTGAAGTTACGATACCTCGTCGCAGTGGAAAAGCGGCGGAGGCAAGGCGCGGGATGCGAGCGAGCGCAGACGTACTAATCGTACGGCGGAGAGAGCGAGCGGGACCCGCAACGAAGCCTATGCTGATTTTACGCGCGACCATCATATAAAAGGAAACAAGTAAACGATGGTGAAGATAAAGATCCAGATCACGTCGAGGAAGTGCCAGAACAGAGAGAGCATCGTGAGCCGTCGCACGTTCGTCCCTGAAAGCCCTCGGTGATGGATAGAGGCGAGCATGAAGAGCATCCAGAGGGCGCCGACCGCAACGTGGAAGCCGTGCGTGCCCACGAGCGTGAAGTACGAAGAGAGGAAGGCGCTCCCTCGCGGGCCGTGCCCTGCCGCCACAAAGAGCGCGAATTCGTGGAGCTCAAGCGAAAGGAACGAGAGGCCCAAGAGGAGCGTAAGCGAGAACCAGCCCATCACCTGCCGCACGCGACCCTGGTGCGCGGCGAGCACGCCGAGCCCCGCAGTGAAACTCGAGGTAAGGAGCAGCACGGTCTCGAGGAGCACATACGGCAGAGAAAAGAGCTCGCGCGCACCAGGGCCGCCGAACGTGTGGCCGTGAAGAACCGCATAGGTCGCGAAGAGGCAAGCGAAGATGATGGCGTCGGAGAGCAGGTAGAGCCAGAACCCGAAGAGCGGCACGCTCGCGCGGGTCGGCGCGCGCACCGCCACGACAGGCTCCGGGATGCTCGGTTCCGGAGGCGCGAGTTTCAAGCGAGAGAGGACGTCTTTCATACTGCAGGTACGGTACGCGCGAGGTCGAGCCGCTCGACCTTGGCGGCTGGGATGACGTACTCGGTATCCTCATCGAGCATGCGGAAGAAGAACGCGGCGAAGAGCGCGAGGAGCGCGACGACCACGAGCCACCAGATGTGCCACACGAAGGCGAATCCGAACGCGAGCGCTGCGGCGCCCATGGCGGGACCCACGCCGGTATTCTTCGGCAGCTCGATATCTTCATAGGCACCCACCGAGAGCGCGCTTCCCTTCTGCTTCGCCTCGTAGTAAGGGTCGCGCGTCTCGACGCGTGGGATGCGCGCGAAATTGTAGAACGGCGCGGGGCTCGGCACCGACCACTCGAGCGTGCGGCCGTCCCACGGGTCGCCGGAGAAGTCGCGCGCTTGCGCACGATGCCGGATACTCGAGAACAGCTGCACGAACTGCGCGAGGAGCCCGAGCGCGATGACGAGTGCGCCGATGCCGGCGACCACGAAGAGCGGGTGCCAGCCGAGACCTGCCGGGTAGTGATACATGCGCCGTGTCGCGCCCATGAAGCCGAGCACGTAGAGCGGGATGAACGCGAGCATGAAGCCGACCGTCCAGCCCAAAAACGCGCGGCCGCCCCACGCCTCAGAGAGCTTGAAACCGAATATCTTCGGGAACCAGTACGTGAGCGCTGCGAAGTCGCCGAACAGAACGCCCGAGACTATCATCGTGTGGAAATGCGCGACGAGAAAGAGACTCTCATGGAGCTCGAAATCCGCGGGCGGCACCGCCATGAGGACGCCGGCCATCCCGCCCACGGTGAAGAGCGCGACGAAGCCGAGGAACCATCGCATCGGAGTCATGAAGCGCACGCGCCCGCGATACATCGTGAAAATCCAATTGAACACTTTCACGCCGGTCGGGATGGCGATGACCATCGTCATGATGCCGAAGAAGGCGTTCACATCCGCGCCGGAACCCATCGTGAAGAAGTGATGGAGCCACACCACCCACGACAGGAGCGTGATGCACATGATGGCGAGCACCATCGAGACGTAGCCGAAAAGTCGTTTGCCCGAGAAAGTCGCGACCACCTCGCTAAAGACGCCGAAGGCCGGAAGCACGAGGATGTACACCTCCGGGTGCCCCCACGCCCAGAAGAGGTTCACATACATCATCATGTTGCCGCCCCCGCCTGCCGTAAAGAAATGCATGCCGAGGTAGCGGTCCAAGGAAAGCATGCCGAGTGTCGCGGTCAGGACCGGGAACGCGGTCACGACGAGCATCATGCTCCCTAAGACCGCCCAGGCATACATCGGCATTTTCATGAGGGTCATGCCGGGCGCGCGCTTCTTCAGGATGGTTACGATGAAGTTGATGCCTGCGAGAAGCGACCCGATGCCGGAAATCTGGAGCGCCCAGATGTAGTAGTCCACGCCGACGCCCGGCGAATACGCGAGCTCGGAGAGAGGCGGGTACGCGGTCCAGCCGGTCGTCGCGAAGTCTCCGATGACCAAGGACGCCATCACGAGCGCCGCGCCGGCGACGAAGAGGTAGAACGAGACGGAATTCAGGAACGGGAACGCGACGTCGCGCGTGCCGAGCATGAGTGGCAGCACGAGATTCATGATGCCGAACATGAGCGGCATGGCGACGAAGAAGATCATTATGACACCGTGGCCCGTGAAGACCTGCGCGAAGTGGTCCGGCGGCAGGTAGCCGGTCGAGTTCCCCACCGAAAGCGCCTGCTGCGCGCGCATCATCAAGGCGTCGATACCGCCGCGCACGAGCATGACGAGCGCGACCACGAGATACATGACGCCTATCTTCTTCGCGTCGAGCGAAGTAAGGTATTCCGTCCAGAGCCACTTCCACTTCTTGAGGTACGTGAGGAGGCCGATGACCGCGAGGCCGCCGGTAAGTACGAGCATCTGCGCCCCGAAGACGATGGGGCCCTGCTCTACTGCTGCGAGCGTGAGTCTGCCGAAAAGGAAGTGCATCATGGCGTCGTCGTAGCGCTCGGCGTCATATAGCGCTGCATGATTTCAGTATACAAGTTCGCATCACCGAGCACGTAGGAGGTCGGCGGCACGTCCTCGCTCGGTTTGGCGAGCGCCGCGTAGGACTCTCGGTCCAAGGTCGTGGTTGCCCGCTCCGCCCCCGCAGCCCATGCAGCGAATGCTGCCGGCGATACGGCATGCACGGTGAACTGCATGCCCGCGAATCCCGTGCCGCTGTAGTTTCCCGAGAGGCCGTGGTAATCGCCTACGGCGTCCGCCAGGATGGAGAGTTGCGTCTCCATGCCGGGCATCGTCATCTCCTGCCCGGCGAGCTGCGGTATCCAGAGCGCGTTCATGGGCGCGTCACTCGTCAGAGAGAAATGCACCGGCGTACCGACAGGAATCGTGAGCGTGTTCAGAGTCGCGATACCCTGCGCCGGGTAGATGAAGAGCCATTTCCAGTCGAGCGAGACGACTTCGATATCGAGCGCGGGCGTCGTGCTCGCTATAGAGCGGTACGGGTCGAGCGCATGCGTCTGCCCCCACGTTATCGTGGCGAGCACCACGATGATGAGGAGCGGCACCGTCCACCATATGCCTTCTTCTATGGTGTTATGGTCCCAGTTCGGGAAGTAGCGCGCCGACGTATTCCCTGCCCGGTAATGCCACGCGACAGCCGCCGTGAGCACGAACACCGGCACGACAACGAGCAGCATGAGCTTGAGCGAGAGCGCCACGAGCGCCATCTCGCGCGCCGCGATATACCCTTTCGGCGAAAAAAGCACGATGTGGCTGCCGCCGAGCGCAAGCGCGAGGAGCGCAATCGCCCCTAGGATGCCGAGGATTATGAGGAAGAGGTAACGCATGCCTGGACAGCCGCGTGCGAGAGGTACTCGTGCGCACGCGGAAGCTATCGCCACTATACCCCGTTAGAAGTCTTCGCAAAAGAAAGTCTAGAGGATTTTCTTTTGGTGTGTTAGCAAGTTTCTCGTGCTACTGAACGAACATCAATACACGAATGTTCCTAAACACGAAGACAGACTTCTAACGGGGCTATACCGCGTAGGAGGCTTCCGAGAACGGCTTATACACGACGAGCGCAAGCCAGACGAGCGATACGAGGAGCGCGAACGCCAGTACTGCCGGCGCTCCGCCCATACCGAGCGCGATGCCGCCGAGCGTCCCTCCAGCGAATATCCCGAGCGATTGTGCGCTCGAGTATACGCCGGTCGCCGCACCTTTCGCCGAAGGCGGCGCAACCTTGGTGACGAGGGACGGCAGGAGCGCTTCCATGATGGTGAAGGCGGAGAAGAAGAGCGTGAGCGCGATAATGAGCACGACCGGATTCCCCGCGAAGAACACGAGTGAGGCGAGCGTCGCTGCCTGTACGACGAGCGTCGCGACGAATACCGCGCGCATGCGCTTGTAGCGCTCCGCGAGCACGAGCATCGGCACCATGAGCACGACCGCGGCGATGAGCATCGGCACGTAGAAGCGCCAGTCGCCCATGTCTGAGATGTGAAGCGTGCGCGTGAGCAAAGTCGGGATGGCGAGGAAGCTCGCGATGAGTATGGCCTGGAGCGCGAAGATGCCGAAGTCGAGTTCGAGCAGCCTGCCGTCGGCGAGGACGGACGAAAGCGCGTTCCACACGGTCTCCCGGTGAGAGACGTGCCGCGCGGAGCGCGGCACGAGGAAGAGCACGATGCCGATGCCGAGGACGGCGAAGAGCGCCGTGAGCCAGAACGCGCCCGCGACACCATAGGCGCCTCCGATAATCGGTCCGAGCGCGATAGCGAGCACGAACGATGCGCCGATGGTCACCCCGACGAAGCCAAACGCTTCCGTGCGTACCTCGTCGCGCGTGAGGTCCGCGACGAACGCGAGCAGGACCGACCCGACCGCACCGATACCCTGCAAGACGCGGCCGAGGAGCACGCCGTATATCGAGCCCGACGTTGCCGCGACGACGCTACCGACGCCGAGGAACACGAGCCCGATGACTATCATGGTCTTCCGTCCCACGCGGTCAGAGAGCACGCCGAACGGTATCTGCAAGAACCCTTGCGTGAGGCCGTACGCGCCGAGCGCGATGCCGATGAGTTCCGGTGTCGCCCCGCGAAGACGCTCCGCGTACGACACGAATATCGGATAGATCATGAAAAGGCCGAGGAGCCGCGTCGCGAATATCGCGGAGAGCGCGCCGGTAGCGCGCAGCTCGGTACCAGTGAGGTTGTGGCGCACGTGCGCGCGCGTAGACATGCGCTTCATCCTACCACTCTCGTTCATCTGCCTTCGTATAAAAAACGCCTTCCGTTTCCGGAAGGCGGTGCTCCGCGTCCTGGGGTCCCTTCGGCCCCAGGACGCAAGAAGTTCAATAATCGGAGGGTTGCTTCTTGCTGCCGCCCGGACGAGTGCGCACGCGGCGCCTCGGCCTATCGTCGGCGCTCCCGATGCATTCATCCGGCTGCAGCGGCGCATGGTCGGGCACGATGGCCGAGCGGAACCCCAAGGCGATGAGAATCTTGAAGACCGTCTCGTAGTGCGGCTTCTTCGTCTCACGCCACATGAGCCTCTCGACCGTGGTCTCGCAGAGTCGCGCGTCTTGCGCGACCTGCTGCCAAGTCTTGCCGCACTCCCGTACGGAGTTCCAGAGCAAGCCCGACAGATCGTCGAGGGATTTTTCACAGTCCTCGACACCGAGCATGATGGCGCGACCCCGGGCCCTTGACCCGGAAGGACGGACCAGTTTCAGGACAGATGCTGTCAACTTCCCACTCCCTTATGAATGAGGAATACCGGTGAGCAATTCACCGAAGAACATTATAAACTCTATATAATTGAGTGTCAAGGCGCTCAAAGCGCCTTGCGACGCCACACATTGACGCATTGGTACATGCGTTGTATCGTATAGTCTGGCAACAACGAACACGGAGGGATACCCGTGACCGCCTGTACTTACCAAGACCTACACAACTTCGCCCTGTTCTCGCCGGAAGAAGGCGGTTCGCTTCTGAGGTGGAAATACCGCGGCGTGGACATCCTCAGCCCCGACCACACGGCCATCGTCGGTAACGAAAGCAAGAAGCGCGGCGGCATGCCGCTGTGCTTCCCTTTCGGCACCACCGACCCGCGCTACGACTTGCCCAAGCACGGCCTGCTGCGGCACACCCCTGCCTCCGTCACGAGAATCGACGGCGTCATCATCGCGAGCCCGAATCTCTTCGGACCGCGCAAAGCGTCGTGGTGCCGGGTGGAAACCCGGATGCGGTCGGAACCGAACGGCCTGTCGTTCGTACTGTCCGTCCTGCTGCTCGATGAGCCGCTCGAACCGATCTACGCGAACGCAGGGCTCCACCCGTACTTCCGTCTGCCGGAAGGACGCATGCGCGTTACCATCGCGGGCAAATCGAAAGAAGATGAACCCGCGGCGAAGCACGTCTATCAGAACCTGCCAGACGCCGAAACCTTTGACAACCACGGCCGTGCCGAGGTTGTCATCCCAGGTCTCGGCACCGTCACCATGACCACCATCGGCAACGCCTGGAAACGGGCAGCGCGCCCTCGGTTCGTCCTCTGGACGGACAACGTGCGCGAGTACGCCTGCGTGGAGCCGGTGCTCGGCATGGGTAGCGACTACGGCACGTCCGCGTGCCCGCGTCTCAAGGTCGGCGAGACACTCTCGATAGGCTGCCGGTTCGAAGTCGAACTCGGCAAGTTCTGAACGAGGGATGCAGAGTCTTGGAAACGGTCGGCGCGATTGCGTCGGCCGTTTTCTCATGCCAAAACGACGAACGCTTCCCGAGGGAAGCGTTCGTCGTTCGTGCGTGCGGCACGTTAGCTCTGCATCGGTGCTCCGCCCGTCATCGGCTTTGATGAGCCGCCCGTAGCCGCTGCCCAGAATCCGAGTACTGCGATGACAATACCCGTGATGATGAGCGTGGTCTGGTCGGTCATACCGATGAAAGGAAGCAAGATGACCCAGAGACCAAGAATGCCGTTTACCCAATCCTGCCACATAATCGATATCGTTTAGTAGCTAATAAGGTTCCGATCCGCACGAGCGGGGCGAGCCCGCTCCCTATATGGTATGCCTAACGTTTTTTTGCGCAATGTGCCGGTTGCACAAGTCAACCCCGACTCCCCCGCCGTCCGTACGTCCATAGGGTATACCCCCACACCAAGCAAACGGATACCTCGAGGCAGGAACCTCCCTTACTCCGATACGTAACCGAGACGATTGCTTGGTGTGGGGGTATACTGGCGAAGACCGATGCGGACCCACTTTTCCATAGAACGGCACCTCTCTTCGTTCGCAGGGATGGCTGCACTCGCATTCCTCTTCCTCGTGCTCGTATTCGGCGCGGCAAGCTGGTATGGCTACGCACGGCTCACGGCACTTTCGCACGACGTTACCGAAACACGAGCGGAACTCGCCTCCACGACTGCGGTAATCGAAGCTAACATCAACACGGCACGTGCCGCCCTCCAACAGCAGAGCCAGAGCGTCGCGAACGTGGAGGCCACGCTCGGTGGCGTACAGACGCAGGTGAGCTCGGTCACCGGCACGGTGAGCGACTTGCAGAAACTCTCGAGCATCGACCCGCAGCTCCTGAAGAAATACTCGAAGGTCTACTTCCTGAACGAGAACTACGTGCCGCGCGACCTCTCCGTCATCCCCGCACAGTACGTCTACGATTCCTCGAAACCGCAGCAGTTCCTCACAGAGACGCTGCCATTCCTCGGCAACATGCTGCTCGAGGCGAAAGCGGATGGCGTGAACCTGTATGTAGACAGCGCCTACCGTTCGTTCGGCACCCAAGCGGCGCTCAAGAGCGAGTACGACGTTACCTACGGCGCTGGCACGGCAAACGCCTTCTCTGCCGACCAGGGGTACTCCGAGCACCAGCTCGGCACGGCGGTCGACCTCACGACCACCGGCATGGGCGGCGGTCTCACGCAGGCATTTGACCAGACGAAAGCGTACGCGTGGCTCACGAATAATGCATACAAATACGGGTTCGAGCTCTCCTACCCGAAAGGCAACGGCTACTACGTCTACGAACCGTGGCACTGGCGCTTCGTCGGCGTGAAGCTCGCGACCTACCTCTACACCTCGCACCAGCACTTCTATGACCTCGACCAGCGCGTCATAGACGCCTACCTCATCAACTTCTTCGACGGGTCATAATTACGGCACGTCGCACGTAATCGTGCGACGTGTACCCCGTATGCCCCGTCCATTCCCGAGAGGGAGAAGATCCGGTTCGGTAGGTTGTCCTTGGTGCGGAACGCGTCCGCGGTAGTGGACTAGTGAAAGCGATAGGTCTTTCCCAACCGAGAATGAACTACCTTAAGTGTCCCGCCGGCTCTCACCGACTGTCAATTGGAAAAAGTTCGGGATAACCTGTGCATATCCCTGTATAACCCTTCGCGGGGCCTTCTACGCTACCGCGCGGGCGCAAGGGCGCGCTTCTCCAGAACCAGTCTCGAAAATAATGGCCTAGCGAGAGGCGGTTTTTTCGAGCGAGAGCTGCCGGCGCAGACCAAAGCGTATCGGGATACGCTGAGGGCGAGCCGTTGCTGCTCGCAGCCGGAAAATCCGCCTCGCAGCGGCCATGGGTTTTCTTAGGTTATTTTCGAGACTGGTTCTATGCACTTCTCGCACCGGCAGGGCTGGCAATGCTCTTTCCAGTACTCCTTGCCGTAGTCGTACGTGAACTCTTCGCCGGGCTTGATTGCGCGCCGCGCTTCGATGAAGATGCGCCCTTTGCGGATTTCCGGCTCGCAGTTCGGACGGCACGAGTGATTTATGTAGCCGGCGATGTTCCACTTGGGCTTGCCATCCACCGTACGCTTCTTCGTTATCTCGAAAAGGTATTTGCTCTTGCTCGAGTATGCTTCTTCTTCCGATATCTCGCGCCCCACGTACTCGATGACCGCTTCCCCTTTCTTGTAGGGACGGGTCGCGAAGAGACCGAGGCCCGCGACCGAGCGCCGCACCTCCATGCCTTCGGGCACTCGGGCGCGCTTCGTCTTCGCGGCTTTCTTGTTCGCACTCGTTTTCGCTTTCATGTCCGCGACATTGTAACAGGCAGCATCCCCCATGTCTTCCACCACAAAGCACGTCGGGCGACGTGCTTTGTGGTTCTCATACGCAGGTTCGCGTCAGAAACGCCAGCTGAAGATGCCCAACCGGTTCTTCTCGCTCTGCGCGAATTGCTGGAGACGCTCTTGCTCTTGCTGCATGGCCGTGAGCTGCGCCTGAAGAGTCGCCTGGACCCCTGGAGTCGAACTCGCCTGTGAGAGGAGCCGCGTCATCTGCTCGATACGCGCCTGGTTCTGATTGACCTCCTGCTCGATGGTGGCTGCCGCGCGCGCGTCGCCGCCGAAGAAGAGCATCGTCCAGAAGCCTCGTGCCTGCGCCTGCACCTGCGCGTTCGCGGTCACCTGCGCCGAGGCATCCACCTGCGCAGCGAGCTGCGCGACCTGACCTCCGATGCTCGGACCAAGCAGGTCTTGCGCCGCAAGCAGCGCGTGCACCGCGAGCCGCACCTGGTTCGCGTTCTGGATTGCCGGACGTTCCACGAGTGTCGTGCTCGCAGCCTCTTGTTCAAGCTGCTGCTCGCGAACCTGGATCATCTGGGTGAGCTCTGTTCCGCTCTGTGCGCGTACCTGCAGATGCTCCGGCTCTATCATGAGACGATACTGCGTCTGTTCCTGATTCATAGGCCCTCCGCCCTGCTCCTGATTCATCGGCCCGGTGCCCGTAGATGTGGACGTGGTCGATGTGTAGAGCCGCGTCTGGTCCTGGTCACGCGTCTGGAGCGGTTCGTCGCCCGTGTGCGTCGTCGGATCCTGGATCCGATCCCGCGTCTGGTCCTGCGTTCCCTGGCCTGCGCTACTTTGGGCACTCACGCCGGCACCAGCACCAGAACCCGACCCTCCGGCTCCTGAACCCGCTCCCGCCGCCACGGCAGCGAACGGAGTGACCATGAGTGCAGTCGAAAGGACTCCCGCTATAAGCATGCTTCTTTTCATACGATAAAAGCTGACTAAGCTGGTAACCAACCTTCCTACTGGGCCTACAGAAAATTATAGGCCTCTCATTCCCACCCGCAAGCACCCCCGAAAGCTGTCCTCTCGCCCTGCACAGAGCGCTACACAGCGCGTTATAGTAACGGGATGCACCTTCCCCTCTGGAGCGTCGTCACGCTCTGTACGGAGCTCGTCGTGACGACGCTCGTGTACTTCATCATCTATGACGCCACGCTGCGTGGCGTCTTCCGCCGCGGACTCGCGTTCGGCGTGCTCGCCTACGAGGCGCTCTTCAACATCTCCTACATGACCTCGCGGCTCTTGAAAGGCACCCACGACGGTACGGCCCAGATCATGACGCCGTACGAGACCGGCCTTGCCATCTTCCATGGCACGTTCTCATTCCTCATGTTCATCGCGCTCGTCGTATTCTTCATCGTCGCCGCGCGCGCCTACGCGCGCGGCGACCACTACTTCCGCACCCATCCGCGCACGACCATCCTCTTCGTCTCGGCCTGGGGCATCTCTATCCTCTCGGGTGTCCTGTTCTTCTTCGAGCTCTACCTGCTATAGTGACGCCACCATGGAGTACGCGCCGAATGCCGGAAAGGAACTCACGCGCGAGGTAGACGGCACGACCTACCTGCGCATCCCGCTTAAGACGCGCCTCATTCATCCGGGTGAAGACCTCTACGCGCTCCTCGACGAGTACGTACAGCCGCACATACAGTCCGGTGATTTCCTTTTCGTAAGCGAGAAGATAGTCTGCATCACGCAGAACCGCATCATAAAGACGAACGAGGTTAAGACCGGGCGGCTCGCGCAGTTCCTCGCGAGCAAGGTGCGTAACGGCGTCGGGACGCCGCAGTTCCGTGGCTTGGGGCACGGCACCGCGCCTGCGATGCAGCTCCTCATAAACGAAGCGGGCTACCTGCGCGTGCTTTTCGCCGCTCTTGTCTCGGCAATCACGCGACCGCTGGGCGTCGCGGGTGCGTTCTACTACTTGGTCGGCAAGCAGGCAAAATCAATCGACTGCCCCATGAGCTGGACCATCGAAGAGTTCAAAGACATGGCGAAGATGGCACCAAAGGACCCGAATGGCGTCGCACGCAAGCTCAAAGAGCGTTACGGCGTCGAATCTGTCATCGTGGACGCGAACTACCGCGGCGCCATCTCGCTCGGCAAGACGACGAGCGCGATTACGGAACGATTCATCTACAAGCTCTTGCGCGACAACCCGGCCGGTCAGGACTCTGAAATGACCCCCTTCATGCTCATCCGCCGAGCCTAAGCTAGGACACCCGATGTCCTAACTTCGAAAAAATCGGACGTAGCACGTCCGATTTATGTGCAACACCTGGTGTTGCACA
>JAKAMK010000079.1 GCA_021812925.1 bacterium
CGACCGCTATCGCGACAGGCTCGGGGCCAGACCTCGTGCTCGCCTCGCAGGAGGAGCTCGCGACCCTGGTGCCGTTCCTAGAGACGATTCCCACCTCGCAGGTGTCGGCGAGCGCGTTCCAGGGCGCATTCACCGACGGCGCATCCGTCTACGCTGCGCCCTCGGGCGGGTACTACGGCATCCCGTTCCTCATCGACCCACTCGTGCTCTTCAGCAACGATGCCATCCTCGCTTCCGACAATATCGCGAAGCCGCCCTCGAACTGGGATGCGCTCACGGGGCTCGTCCCCACGGTCGCGGTGCTTACGCCATCGCAGCAGATTACCCGTGCGCTCATCGGCATGGGTACCTACGACAACGTGCACGACGCACTCGGCATCCTCTCCGCACTCTTTCTCCAGACGAACGTACCTATCGCCGTGCGCACGGGAGGCGGTCTCCTGACTGCAGACCTTGGCGGTACCTCGCAGGGCGGGGTGCCGCCCGGCCAGGCAGTCTTGCGGTTCTACACCCAGTTCGCTGACCCTGCGAAGGTGTCCTACACCTGGAACGCGTCGCTCGACGACTCGCAGTCGGTATTCCTTGCCGGGAACCTCGCGTTCTACCTCGGCTACGTCTCGGAAGCGCGCTTCATGGAGCAGGCGAACCCGAACCTCTCGTTCAGCGTCTCGCCCTTGCCGCAGCTCTCGACCGCCACCACGAAGACGACGTACGGCCGCATCTATGCGTTCATGATCCCGAAGGGTGCTACGAACAGCGCGGGCGCGTATCAGGCGGCGGTGCTCATGACGAACACCGCGGAGCAAGAGGAAAGCGCCTCGGCTACGGGGCTCGCTCCGGCAAGCCGGACGGTGCTCGCCACGCCGCCATCGAGCGACCCTATCGCAGAGGTCGCCTACGCGTCGGCGCTCTACACGGAGGGCTGGCTGTCCCCAGCGGCGAGCGCCACCGACCAAGTATTCTCGGGTATGATTGACAATGTGATAACCGGACGCACGACGCTCGCTACGGCCTTGTCCATCGCGGAGCGCTCGCTCTCATCTCTCTTGCAATGACCACGCCCCTGAACGCTCGCTTCCTGCTCGTGCTCGCCGTGCTCGCCTGTACGCTCGGGGGCGCCTCGTTCGCGCATGCCCAGCTCGGTGCAAGCTGCGACGCCCTGCACCCATGCAATACGGGGTTTACCTGCAATAACACGAGCGGGAAATGCGAAGCGGTGCCGAGCACTCCGCCGGCGGGAACGCAAACCCAGAGCCCGAGCCAGAGCACAGGCCAGAACGTGACGCTCGTGAACCCGCTCGGCTCCGGCACCGACCTCCCGACCCTCATCAAAGACCTCCTCCAATTCGTCGTGCAGATAGGCGCGGTCGTCGTCGTCTTCATGCTCGTCTACATCGGCTTCCTCTTCGTGACGGCGCAAGGGAACGAAGCGAAGATCTCTCAGGCGCGCGCGGCGCTCATGTGGACTATCATCGGTGCGCTCATCCTGCTCGGCGCGGAAGCCATCGCGGCCGGCATCCAGGCGACGGTGAGTTCGCTCTCAGGCGGATAGTATGGCCGCACCGCTTATCGACACCTCGGGCGGCGTCACCTTCGCGCAATTCATCGGGAAGGGTTCGACCGGCATCGTCGGGCTCTTGAACACGATAGTCGTCCCGCTCATCTTCGCCGCGGCGGTCGCGGTGTTTATCTGGGGAGTCGTCCAATACCTCGTCCTTTCGCAAGGCAACGAGACGAAGCTTGCGGAAGGGCGGCAGTTCATCCTCTGGGGCCTCCTCGGCATGGTCGTCATCCTCGCCGTCTGGGGTATCGTGAGTTTACTGATATCAACACTGGGCTTCGGCGCTTAAGTAATAAAATGAGATACTTACCACATATGAAGACACTCGCACGTTTCCTCGCACCGCTTGCGGCGTTCCTCGTCCCGGCGGTCACGTTCGCCGCAGTCGTGGGCGGCGTCGACTCGGGCGGGAATTGGTTCCTCGGTTTCAGTTCGGGCTCGGGGGGGAGCGGCATCGCCGCCTGCTCGGCGACCATCTGCGGCATCGCGCAGACCATCCTCTACCTCATCAACTCAGTGCTCGTCCCGCTCATCTTCGCCATCGCGTTCATCGTCTTCCTCTACGGCGTCGCCGAGGCGTACATCTTCTCGCGCGGGAGCGAAGAGGCCGTGAATCGTGGGCATCGTCTCATCCTCTGGGGCATCATCGGCTTCGCGGTCATGGTGTCCTTGTGGGGCCTCGTGAACGTGGTCGCCATGACCTTCGGCCTCGCGGGCTACTCCGCCCCGCCGACGCCGGTCTCGTATCCTGGCTAAGCCTATGAAGCGCGTTCACCTTTTCTCAATCGCGTTCGTGGTAGCCGCAGTGCTCTCATTCGGCGCTGGCGCGCACGCGGCTACCGACGCCTGCCATAGCAGTTCGAGCCCGTACTTCGGGAGACCCGGCTGCGCTGCGCTGAATGCGTCCGATTGCAATACCTCCGGCGGATATACGTTTGACGCATCGGCCGATACCTGCGTGCTGTCGTCGGGCACGGCGGGGCAGTCGGGCGGCTTGAACCTCACCCAGCTGAACGGCTACAAGAGCAGCATCCTCACGCTCATAAACGGCATCATCATTCCGGTGCTTATCGCCATCGCGTTCCTCGTCTTCCTCTGGGGCGTCGCGAAGGCCTACATCATCAAGGGCGCAAGTGAGACGGAACGCGCCACTGGCCACAAGATTATCCTGTGGGGGATAATCGCGTTCGTGGTCATCTTCGCGTTCTGGGGAATCCTCAACATCGTCTTGAACTTCTTCAACCTCTCGACTGGAGGCAGCGCCTCTGGCCAAGGGCTTAATCCGCCCCAGCTCTAGCTATCCACACGCCTCGCGAGAATGGATTGAAACGGCCTTCTCACAAGCTACAATTACAGCATTATCCTCTTACAGAATCTATGAAAAAAGCCCTCGCTATCAGTACGCTTGCGTTCGCGCTCCCGCTCGT
Organism: bacterium; assembly: GCA_021812925.1. The sequence goes on from JAKAMK010000079.1 coordinate 2,989, forward strand.
CTCGAGCGCGGCGTTGAATAACGTCTCAGACGTCGGTTCGTTCGTCATCAATACGATCAACAACATCGTCGTCCCGGTGCTGTTCGCCATCGCATTCATCGTCTTCCTCTGGGGCGCCTTCGAGACGTTCATCCTCGGCGCGAACTCGGAAGGCGTCAAGGAGAAGGGAAGGAACCTCATGCTCTGGGGCCTCATCGGCTTCTTCGTGATGGTCTCCGTCTGGGGTCTCGTGAACATCCTCACGGGTACCATCAGCTTCGGCAACAACACCGGTCCTTCGGGCGGCGTGCCATCGGCAGGCGTCCAGGTGGGCGGTTAGCATCTCTTGCATAGCAGAGGCAGGAAAACCCGCGGGCTAAAGCCCGCGGGTTTTCCCATGCGTATGTATTGTCTACGGCACGCGCGCACAGTACTCTGATAGGTACATGCAAGTACTCAATAGTTTTCTCGCGAAGGTGGTCACGCAGCTCGTGAACCCGCTCATATTGCTTCTCGCC
>JAKAMK010000080.1 GCA_021812925.1 bacterium
TCTTCGGGCGAGCAGAGGAGGACGGAGCCGCCGCCCGAGACGAGCAGGATGACGAGGTCGCGCTCCTCGAGCTGTTCGAGGAGGGAGAGAATGCGGTGCGTCGCGTCGACGTTCTCCTGGGTCGGCTTCGGGTGCGTGCCGACGAACGCGTCGATTCTTTTCAATCGCCCATCCGCGAGCCCGCGCACGTCGAGCGCGATGCCGCCCGCGAGCCGGGCGCCGAGGACGCGCTCCGCCGCTTCGGCGCCCGCGATAGCGCACTTCCCGACGCCGACAAAAAAGATGCGCCGTCCGGAAACCGGGTGCGCAGTGCCCGCGACGATGAGTTCGTCGCCCTCGAGCCGTACGGTGCGCGCGAACGCGGCGCCCACGTCTATCGCCTCGTACCCGGCCTCCGCGATGGCGAGCGCGTCCTTGCGGAGCGGCGTCGAGGCGAGCGCGTCGAAATTCCGGCTACGGCGGTCCATAGGGTCAGCTTACCGCACCCGTCCTCGTTTTGCGTGCATACGGCGGCGTTCCTGTGCGTTCCAGTTATCCACATGCGAGAGGGCGGAATCGCTTCGCTACCATGCATAGGTATCAATAACCGTATCGCTGTAATGAAACTGTATTACCTGCCGGGCGCTTGCTCACTCTCGCCGCACATCGTCCTTCGCGAAGCCGGGCTGCCCGTCGAATTATCAAAGGTGACGTTCTCCGCTGAGGGTCGCACGACCGATGACGGAGAGGACTTCTTCCAGGTGAACCCGCGCGGCGGCTACGTGCCCGCGTGCCGGCTCGACGACGGCGAGGTGCTCATCGAGGGTCCCGCCATCATCCAGTACCTCGCGGACCAGGCACCCGAGAAGCAGCTCACGCCGGAGCGGGGCGAGAGGGCGTACTATGAGATGCTCTCGTGGATCGCGTTCGTGAGCAGCGAGCTTCACAAGGGATTCAGTCCGCTGTTCGGCAGCCCGAGCGAAGACGAGAAGGCGCGCATCATTGAGCGCCTGCAAAAGCGTCTCGCGTACGTCGACAGCGCGCTCCTCGGGAAGGACTACCTCCTCGGCGACGCGTTCTCTATCGCGGATGCGTACCTCTACACCATCGCGCGCTGGGCGCCAAATTTCGGCATTGCGCTTAGCGACTACCCGAACCTCGCGGCATTCGCGAAGCGCATGGAAGGGCGCGCCGCGGTCGCGACCGCGCTCACGGAAGAGGGACTCAAGCCTCTCGCGTAGGCGTTCGCAGGTTAGAGAATAGGAATACGTGGAAAGCGCGCAGCGGGCCGAAGGGCTCGCTGCGCGCTTTCCACAAGCGTAATCGACCGTCTCGCTATACTATGAAGCTCATGGGTTCCATGCTCTTCCATCGCTACAAGCGCGCCGTCGTCGGCCTGGTCGCGCTCGCGATTATTGCGGGCGCTGGCTATGCGCTCTACGCGTACCTCGCGTCGCCCGGAAAGTACGCGACGCCCGAAGAGGCGTCGAGCGTGTCCGTGCGCTTCGAGATGGAGGCGTACGACGCGATACAGAAGAACTACTGGAACAAGCTCACGGACGCGCAGCTCGCGCAGCTCTTCACGCTCTCGGCGGAAAAGGCGGCGAATGCGACCGGCCTTGCGCCCGCGGCCGATCGCGCCTCGACCGCAAAGATGCTCGCGGCGGCGTTCGCGACCGCGACGAGCTCGTCGGCGCGCGCGAACCTCGCCCTCGATACGCTCGCGGTCGCGCTCTACAACCTCGCGCCGGCCGGCCGGGACCAGCTCTTCACGAACCAAGAGACGACCGCGCTCCGGCAGGAGGTGAGTAACGTCCACCCGTCGGTGAGTCTCTACGGCGACCTCGGCATCGCGACCGGTTCGTCGCCCGCGCAGGTCTCTGCGGCAGCCGCGGCGAAAGAGAAAGCGCTTGCCGCGTCGACGTCGCCCGCAGCGGCAGCGGCGCTCGCACAGGTGGCATACGCGAAGCAGGTGCTCACGAACCCGGAGACGAAGTCCCTCTACGACCAGGCGGGCATAGAGCCGACCGTGTTCTCGCACATCATCGGACACACGCTCTACCTCGACCTTTCGCAGATAGCGCCGACGACCCTGCAGGAGTTCGGCTACGCGGTCGACCAGGCGTCCACGACGCCGGGCCTCGACAGCATGATCATCGACCTGCGCGGCAACATCGGCGGCGACCTCGCCTTCACGCAGAACTTCCTCGGCCTCTTCATCGGGAACGACCAGTACGCGTTCGACCTCTACCACCAGGGCGACTACCAGGTACAGCGTACCGTGCAGCCGCAGTTCCCGGAGCTCGCGCGCTACAAGGACATCGCGATACTCGTCGACGGCATGACGCAGTCGACCGCCGAGCTCACGACCGCCGCGTTCCTGCGCTACCACCTCGCGACCGCGGTCGGCACGACGACGCGCGGCTGGGGCACGGTCGAGAACACGTACCCGCTCTCGACCGCGCTCCTCGGCAAGACGTACACGCTCCTCCTCGTGAACAGTCTCACGCTCCGGCCGGACAACCAGCCTATCCAGGGCCGCGGCGTCGACCCGAATGTCGATACGTCGAAGGCTCTCTGGCAGGCGAAGCTCTCGAACTACTTCCGCTCGGCGAGCCTCATTGCAGCCTTGAAGCAGACAGCGGTGCAGCCGCCGCTACGGTAGACAGAAATAGGATAGCGGCGCGTAGTAAGAGATACGCCGCTCGCGTGTCTCGCGGGCAGGAGTATGATGGGATCGTTACCAGCTTACTATCGCTATGATGTGGAACTACGGATATGGCTACGGGCCGATGATGTGGGGCGGGGGATACGGACCGCTTGACTGGATCTTCTCGATCTTCTGGCTCGTCGTCCTCGTGCTCATCGTGGTCGGCCTCGTGCGTCTTTTGCGCGGACGCCGCGGCATGCACTGGCAGCACATGATGGGCAACAGCGCGCTCGACATCCTCCGCGAGCGCTACGCGAAGGGCGAGATTGACCGCGCCGAGTTCGAGGAAAAGAAGAAGGATCTCTCGTAATGTACGCATGACCGGAAACGGAGCGCACGCGCGACGCGCGTGCGCTCCGTTTCCGCATTCCTGAATGAAACTTGTCCGGAAAGAGTAGTAAAGTGCGTATATGAACAAGAAAGCACTTCTTTCGGCAGTCCTGGTAGGCGCTTCGGCGCTCTATCTTTTGGCGCGCACGCCGGCGGAGGCGACCGCCGTCGGCGCGTCGGCGCCCATTGCGGCGGGCGCGGGGAGTGCAGGGAACACGGCGACTCCGCCGCCCACGACCTCGGCACCCTCCGCTCCGAGCGCGCCCGCCGCGCTCCCGACGCCCGCTGCTGCGACCCCGAAGCCCGCGCCCGCGCCGAAGCCCGCAGCTACCGGCCAGTACAAGGACGGCACGTACACCGGTTCGACCGCGGACGCGTTCTACGGCTACGTGCAGGTGAAGGCGACCGTCTCGGGCGGCAAGCTCACGGACGTGAC
>JAKAMK010000081.1 GCA_021812925.1 bacterium
GGCTGCGCCGCGGCTCCTCAGTGTCTTGAACGCCTCGTGTCCCGGAGTGTCGAGGAAGGTGATGAATCGGCCACTGTGAAGGGCGACGTATGCCGAGACATGCTGGGTGATGCCACCCGCTTCGCCTGCCACGACGTTCTCTTTCCGGATGTAATCCAGGAGCGATGACTTGCCGTGGTCTATGTGACCCATCACCGCGATGACGGGCGGTCGCGCACTTTTCGCCATAGTGCTTCTAGTCCACCATAAAAATGGCATAACTGCAATGTTTGTAGAGGACCTGCTATAGTCGGGAACATGTTCGGGAGAAAACGGGTCTACCTTGATGCGGCTGCCGGAGCGCTGCCGAACCCCTCGTCGCCGCACGAGGAGGGACGGCTCGCGCGCGAAGCGCTCGAGCGCGCACGGGCGGTCATCGCGCGCCTCGTCGAGTGCAAGGGTGATGACGTCGTCTTTACGGCGAGTGCGACGGAAGGGAACGCGCTCGCGATTCTCGGGAGCGTGCGCGCTGCCCGCAAAGCGGGCAGCGCGCACGTGCTCTACCATCCCGGCGCGCACGCGTCCGTCGTGGAGAACGTCCGCATACTCGAGCGCGAGGGCGTGAAGACCGAACCGCTCACGGTACGGGACGGGCGTGTGGATATCGAGGCCTTGAAGCAGTCCTTGCGTCCCGACACCGTGCTCGTTTCCATGGATGCGGTGTGCGGTGAGACGGGTGTCGTGTGGAATACACGCGCGGTGCGCACGGTGCTCGACGCTGCACGCGGCGCGGGAGAGCCGCGCATCCTGCTCCACGTCGACGCGAGCCAAGCGCCGTTCACGGAGAAACTCGAGAAGAGCCACTACGGCGCCGATCTCCTGGTCTTCGATGGGAGCAAGCTCGGAAGCCGGGGCGCGGGCTGTCTCATCGCGCACCGCACCATCCCGCTTACGCCGCTCTATGGAGGAGGCGCGCAGGAGCGCGCGCTCGTGAGCGGTACGCAGAACGTCGAAGCCGAGGAGATATTCGCCGAGCTCCTCGAAGAAGCTGCGGGGTCGCGCGAGCCGTTCGTCGCCTCCGCGCGTGTAGAGCGCGCGGCGCTCATCGGAGCGCTCAAGGGCATCGAGGGGCTCGTGGTGAACGAAGCACGCGCGCAAGCGCCGCAGATCCTGAACCTATCGCTCCCGGGGCGCGACACCGACTACCTCGTTGCGCTCCTCGACGAGGCTGGTTTTGCTGTCTCGACCAGGAGCGCCTGCGAGACGGATTCGGAAGAAGGTTCGCGCGCGGTCTTGGCGCTCACGGGCGACCTCGAGCGTGCCAAAGCCACGCTGCGCATCTCGTGGGGAAGCGGTGTCGGCGGGCGCGACCTTGCCCGGTTCGCTCGAGCGCTCCGCCGCGCGGTCGCGTTTGTTGACTCGGCGGCGCGCTCGTAGCACAATGTCCTCATGAATATCGAGGACCTCTCCAAGAGTCAGCTCGTCTTGCTTACCATCCTCGTGAACTTCGTCACGAGCGTCGCTACCGGCATCCTGACGGTCTCCATGCTCGACCAGGCGCCGCCGTTCGTCACCCAGACGGTGAATCGCGTCGTCGAGCACACCATCGAGACGGTTACCAAGCAGGTTCCTGCGCAGCCCGCCGCGGTCGCGTCCGCGCCGGCACCGAGCAACCAAGACCTCGTGACAGCTGCCATCGGCGCAGACGCATCTCGTCTCGTCGCGCTCTACGCGACGGACGCGGGCACCTCGACCCCTGCGCTCGCTATCGGTACGTACTTGCCTGATGCGAAAGCCATCGCGACTGCCGCCAAGGACTCGTTGCCGAAGGAGGTCGTGGTCGAGTTCGCCGATGGTAGCTCGCTGCCAGCGTCGCTCTCGCACGCCGGCAGCGGCATCGCTATCTATGGATTCGCCGACAATGCGAAATTGCCGCAGGCCGCTTCGCCGCAACTGCTCGCTGCCTCGACGCTCAAGCTCGGCCAGACGGCGCTCGTGGTGAGTGCGGATGGAACCGCAGCCACCGGCATCGTCTCGCGCGTGAGCGACAAGGGCATCCAGACGACGCTTGCGCAGTCCGGGACGGGAAGCGCGGTCGTCGACCTTTCCGGCAATCTCATCGGCATCACTGGAGGGGGCACGCCAGGGTTCCTCATCTCGGCGGACGTCATCACGAATCTCCTCACCGCGACGTCCTCACCCGCGACATCCTCTGCAACGACGAGCGCCTCGCACGCGTAATAAAGGAATAGGGGCGGTGGCGTAGGAGCTAAGGCTCACGCTATTTGCCGTGAGCGGCGATTCGCCGTACCATTAGAATGCATCTCAAAAATAAACTTTGAAATGCAAAACCCCTGGCCGCTGCGAGCCTGATTTTCAGGCTGCGAACGGCAACGGCTCGGCCTCGCCGTATCCCAGATACGCTTCGTCCTGCGCCGGCCATTCTCGCTCTGAAAATCCGGCTCTCGCTTGGCCATTATTTTTGAGATACATTCTAGCTATGCCTCCCTTTACCAATTTCACGACGAAAGCCAAAGAAGCCGTGCGCCGCGCGCACGAGCTCGCGATAGAACGTGGCCAGAACCACGTGTCGCCCTTGCACCTCCTCGCAGCCTTGGTACTCCAGGAAGAGTCGCTCGTGTTCTCCATTCTCGACCGGATGGAGATAGACACCATCATGCTCGCCGACATGGTGCTCGAGCATTTGGAGTCGCCCGAGACGGCTGCGACCCTCTCGCCTTCGTACCAGATATACCTCACGCCGGAACTCGCGCAGGCCCTCGAAGCCGCGGGCAAGATAGCGGCACGCATGAACGACTCGTTCGTGGGCACGGAGCACCTCTTCCTTGCGGTCATCGAGCATCCGGGACCGGCCGCCGACATCCTCGCGCGGTTCGGCATCACGCGTGAGAGCGCGAACGGCATCCTGAAGGAATTGAAGAGCATGAAGGACGCTGGCGAGGCGGAGCCGAAGCGCTTCCGCGCGCTCGCGAAGTACTCGCGCAACCTCACGAGGCTCGCCTACGAGAACAAGCTCGACCCGGTCATCGGTCGCGACACGGAAATCAACCGCGTCATCCAGATTCTCGCGCGCCGCACGAAGAACAACCCGGTCTTGATTGGCGAGGCGGGCGTCGGCAAGACGGCTATCGCCGAGGGGCTCGCGGGCAGGATGAGCCAAGGCGACGTCCCTGAATCACTCAAAGGCAAGGAGCTCCTCTCCTTGGACCTCGGGCTCATGATTGCCGGCACGAAGTATCGCGGCGAATTCGAGGAGCGCATGAAGAACGTCATGAAGGAAGTCGAGCGTTCGGAGGGGAAGGTCATCCTTTTCATCGATGAGCTCCACACGCTCGTGGGCGCGGGCGCTGCCGACGGCGCGATGGATGCCTCGAACATGCTGAAGCCTGCCTTGGCGCGCGGCGAATTGCGCATGATAGGCGCGACGACCTTGAAGGAATACCAGAAG
>JAKAMK010000082.1 GCA_021812925.1 bacterium
ATGCCCTTGTACGGCGCGCACGCCGTCATGAACTCGTCCGCTTCCGTGATGCGTCGGAAGACGAGGTCGAGCGCTTCGTTGAAGCGGAACGCGTCGATGGCCGCGCTATACGCCGGGTCGAGCGCTTCGTCCGCGTCCGTGATCTCGACAGGATGCGGCAGGTGCTCCTCCGCGAGCTTCATGACGCGCGCGACGAGGTTGCCGAGGCCGTTCGCGAGGTGCGCGGTGTAGAGGTCCTTGATGGAGTCCTCGGTGAGGTCGGAGTCCTCGGTCGGGCTCATGTGCCGCAGGAGCACGTAGCGGAGCGCATCGACGCCGTATGCGTCGGCGACCGAAAGCGGATTGATGACGTTGCCGAGCGATTTGCTCATCTTCTTGCCGCCCGAGGTGATGAAGCCGTGGTAGAAAACCGAGCGGGTCGCCGGGAGCCCTGCGGACTTGAGCATCGCCTGCCACATGAGCGACTGGAACCGCACCTGATCCTTCCCCGCCACCTGGAGCGTCTGCCCGTGCACCCAGAATTTCTCAAACTTCCCCTCCCTGTCCTCCGGCCAGCCGAGCGTGGAGACGTAGTTCGTCAAAGCATCGAACCATACGTACATGACCTGCGTATCGTCGCCGGGCACCGGGATGCCCCACGAAAGCCGCGCTTTCTCGCGCGAGATGCTGAAATCCTCGAGCCCGGCCGAGACGAACGCGATGGCTTCCTGCCGCCGCCACTCGGGGATGACGGAGTCGGGCCTGCCGAGGTACTCGAGCAGGTAGTCCTGGTACTTCGAGAAGCGGAAGAAGTAGTTCTCCTCCTTGAGCCGCTCGGGCTCCTTGCCGTGATCGGGACACTTGCCGTCGACGAGGTCCTTCTCGGTCACGAACGCCTCGTGCCCGACGCAGTAGAGGCCCTCGTACTCCTTCTTATAGATATTGCCCGCCGCAGCGCAGCGGCGCCACATTTCCTGCGCCGCGAGGACGTGCGCGGGGTCGGTGGTGCGGATGAACGCATCGGTCGAGAGGTCGAGCGCGGAACCGAGCTTGCGGAACTCTTCGGCGAAGCGGTCCGCGTATGCCTGCGGCTCCTCCCCTGCCCGCTTCGCCGCTTCGGCAATCTTCTGGCCGTGCTCGTCGACGCCGGTCGAGAAAAACACGTCCTCGCTGCGCGCGCGCCAGGCGCGCGCGAGGAAGTCCGCCTGCACGATCTCGAGCGCGAACCCGATGTGCGGGTCCGCGTTCACGTACGGAAGGGTCGTGGTGAGGTAGCGCGCCATGAAAACGAATCTAGGAGTGGTGCAGGCGGCGCTTGCGTTTGTCGAAGTCGTTGATGAATTCCAAAGCCACGGCCGCGAGGGGCACGGACAGGAGCACGCCGAGGAAGCCCGCGATGGTGCCACCCGCGATGAGCGCAAGGATGACGAGGAGGGGCGGCACGCCGACGACTTTCTTCACGATGAGCGGGTAGATGAGATTCGTCTCGAACTGGTTCACGACGATGTAGAGGCCGACGATGATGGCCGCGAGCGCGATGCCGCCCTCCGAGTAGCCAACCGCCGCCGCGAAGCCGCCCGCCATAAGAGAGCCGAATATCGGGATGATTTCCGCGAGCGCCGTGAAGACGGCGAGGAGAAGCGCGTACGGCAGCCCGATGATGAGGAGCCCGAGGTACACGAGAACGCCCACGATGACCGAGAGCAGTATCTGCCCCTGCATCCAGAGTCCTATCTTCTTCTGCGCGCGCTTCCAGAGGTCGACCGCGTACTCCTCGTGGCGCGCGGGCATGACGAGGCGGAGGAAGTCGTCGACGCCGGTCTCCTGGAGCGCGAAGTAGAACGAGAGCACGATGACGAGGACGAGCGAGAAGATGCCGCCGAAGAACGTGGAGAACAGCTGCACGACGCCGCCCGACGTAGAGGTGAACGCGTTCTGGAACGAGGACAGGGTCGTGAGGAGCGACTGCGCCTGGTGCTGACTACCGAGGAAATCGGTCGCGCTTGAAAGTCCTGCGAACGACGACGGGACGTTCAGCGTATTCAAGTACTGCGGCACGGACGAGAGGAACGTAGCGGTATCCGCGATGATGGGCGGGAAGAAGAAGTAGATGAGCGCGAAGACGGCGCCGAAGACCGCGACGTACATGAGGAGCGCCGAGATGAAGCGCGGCACGTGGTGGCGGATGAAGAACACGACGCCCGGCTCGATAGCGGAAGCGATGACGACCGCGGTAAGAACGAGCAGCACGAGGTCCCGCAGGAGCCAGAGCACGTAGGCGCCGAGGGCGATGAGGAGCGCCGTTACGACCGTACCGCCCGTAATAGAGATGCGCAGTTCGCGGTCCATACGGGAATCCTAGCACAAACGCGAACGCCTGCCGGATGCGCTCCGCAACCTCCGGGACCGTGAGCCGCTCCTGCTCGCCGGTATCGCGGTGGCGGAGCGTGACGGTGTCTTTCAACTCCGGCTTCCCCTGCCCTGAGTCCTTCGAAGGGTCGCCTACGGTATCGAAATCGATGGTGACGCAGAACGGCGTGCCTATCTCGTCCTGGCGGCGATAGCGCTTGCCCACGTTGCCGTTGTCGTCCCAGGCGATTGCCGGGTGCACCTTCCGGAGCGCTTCGCGCACCTCGCGCGCCTTCGCGACCAGTTCCGGCTTGTTTTTGAGAAGCGGCGAGACCATCGCCTTCACCGGCGCGACCTTCGGCGAGAGCGCGAGGTACGTGCGCACTTCCCCGCCCATCTCGTCCTCGCGGTATGCATCGGCGAGCACCGCGAGGAACATGCGCCCGAGACCGACCGACGACTCGATGACGTACGGCACAAAGCGATCCTTGGTCTCCTCGTCCAGGTACGAGAGATCCAGACCGCTCGCCTTCTGGTGACTCGTGAGGTCGAAATCGGTGCGGTTGTGCGTGCCCCAAAGCTCTTTCGGCCCCTGCGGGAATGCGAAGTAGATGTCGTGCGCGGCGGCCGCGTAGTGCGCGCGCTCGTTCTCCTCGTGCTCGTGCCAGGACAGGCTCGACTCGCGTATGCCGAGATCGCGCGTGAGGAAATCCCACGCAAACCGTCGCCACGTCTCATACGATTCTCCTTGCGCGTCGGGACGGATGAAGTACTGCATCTCCATCTGTTCGAACTCGCGGACACGGAAGATGAAATCGCGCGGGGCTATCTCGTTCCGGAACGCCTTCCCTATCTGCGCGATACCGAACGGCAGCTTCGGGTGAGTCGAGTCGACGACATTCTTGAAATTCGTGAAGATGGAGCCCGCAGTCTCCGGTCGCAGGTACGCGACTGCCGAATCATCCTCAATGGGACCGACCCACGTCTTCATCATCATGTTGTAGCGGCGCGGCGGCGTGAGCGTCTTCTTTCCGCAGGTCGGGCACGCGGCGTCCTTGAGGAGTTCGGTAAGTTCCGTGATATCGGTGCTGT
>JAKAMK010000083.1 GCA_021812925.1 bacterium
GCGCTCTGGTTCTCGGCCGCAGGTCTCTTCCCGATGAGCCTCCTCGGCGTCACGTGGACGGCCACCATGGTGCCGGAAATCGTCATATTCGACCTGGCGCTCTTGCTCCTCTTGGTCCATTACGGCTGGAACATGAAGCTGCCGATAAGCTCCCCGTCCGAGCGCACGCTCCTTAACGTCGCCGGTATCATCTTCCTCGTGGTAGCACTCGCGCACCTCACCCGCATCGCCTTCGGTGCTGAGCTTATCCTCGGGCCCTATGACATCCCGGTCTGGCTCTCGTGGGCGGGCGTCATCGTTGCAGGCTATCTCTCCTACGCGAGCTTCCACTTCGCGGGCGTGCGTCGTAAATAACTCCCGATCCACGTGAGTTCCGTACCTGCCACGTACCCCGCGCGCTCGCACGCGGACGCTTCTCCTGGTCTCTCCGAAGACCAGGCGAAAGCGCTACTCAGGCAGTACGGACCGAACGAACTCTCGACCCAGAAGAAGAGCCCTCTCAAGAAGTTCTTCCGATGGTTCATCTCTCCCATTCCTCTCATGCTGCTCGCCGCGGCAGTCTTGTCGTACGCGACCGGGAAACGCGCCGACGGCGGCCTCATCCTCTTCTTGCTCCTCGCCAATTACGGCATCCAGATATGGCACGAACATAAGGCGGACCAGGCAGTCGAGAAGCTCGAGGAGCACCTCGCGGCGACGGCGAAGGTGCTGCGCGACGGAGCGTGGAAGCAGATTCCCGCGCGCGACGTCGTGCCGGGCGACCGCATCGCGCTCCGGGTCGGCTCACGCGTGCCGGCAGACGCGAAACTCTTGACCGCGACCAACCTCGCGACGAACGAGTCGATGCTCACCGGTGAGTCGCTCCCGAAAGAGAAGCGCGAGGGCGATACGGTGTATTCCGCCGCATACATCACGACCGGCGCAGCCGAAGCGGTCGTTACGTCGACGGGCTCGCGCACCTACTTCGGCGCGGCAGTGAAGACGCTCGAACTCGCGAGAAAGCGCAGCGTGCTGGAGGAAGACATCATGGCCATCTCGAAGCTCTTGGCCGCGCTCGCGCTCGTCGCCATCGCCATCCTTTCTGTCGTACTCCTCCTCCACGGCGGCGACCTCGCTGAACTCGCGACCCTCGACATCTCACTCCTCATCGCCGGCATCCCCGTGGCGCTCCCTACCGTGATGAGCCTCATCATCACGGCGGGCGTCATGAAGGTCGCCGAAGGCGGCGCGGTCGTGCGGCGCCTCTCCGCGCTCGAGGACCTCGCGAACGTGAACCTGCTCCTCTCCGACAAGACCGGGACGCTCACCCAGAACAAGATAAAGGTGGTCTCGCTCGTCGTGTTCGGCGCGTGGAGCGAGAGCGACGCCCTCGCCCTCGCCGCAAGCGCCACCGATGCGGCCGAAGTGAACCCGCTCGAGGGAGCCATCCGCGAAGCGGCCGCGAGGAAGCATCTCTCCCTGCCTATCCAGAAGGCGCTCATCCCGGGAGACTACATCTGGAAGAGGAGCACCGCGACCATCGAGAAAGACGGGGCCCCGTGGCTCGTCACCTTGGGCGCGCCGCCCACGGTCGCCGACCTCTCGAAGTTCACCTCTGCGACGAGCGCGAAATTCCAAGACGCGATAGATACGGCCGCCCTTCGCGGCGACCGAGCGCTCCTCGTCTCGGTGAATAAGCGCGGAACGGAGGAGAAAGGAATGGAGCCGGTCGCACTCCTCTTCCTCGCTGACACCCTGCGCGAGGACGCGCCCGCCACGGTAGAGGCCATGCGCGAGCGCGGCATCGCCGTGAAGATGCTCACCGGTGACGGCCTGCCCATCGCGAAGGAGGTCGCGAAGGAGCTCCATCTCGTGGGCACCATGTACGACCGTTCGGTATTCGGCGACGAGAAGAAGCTCGAAGAAGTCATGCCGGGCGCAGCCGGCTTCGCGGAAGTCTTGCCGAAAGACAAGTACGCTGCGGTCGAGGCAGCGAAGAAGCAGTACCGCGTGGCAGTGACCGGTGACGGCGCGAACGACATCCCGAGCGTGTCCGACGCGGACGTCGGCATCGCGGTCGCAAACTCAGTGGACGCGCTCCGGGAGACCGCCGACATGGTCCTCCTCACGAACGGCCTCGCCGTGATCGCGCTCGCCATCCGCCAGGCACGCATGGTGTTCATGCGCGTGTACCACTATTCGCTCTACCGCATCTCGGAAAGTGCACGCCTCATCATCACCATACTCATCATCGGCGTCCTCGTACGCGACTACCCGCTCACGCCTATCCAAGTGCTCATCCTCGCCTTCCTGAACGACGTGCCTATCATCACCATCGCCTTCGACCGCGTGAAGGTGCCGCACGCGCCAGCGTCCATAGATAAGGTGCGCCGCGGCGTCCTTTCGCTCATGTACGGGCTCGCCGGCATCCTAAACAGCATCTTCATGCTCATGTTCGTCTACTACTACCTCCACCTGCCCTGGGCCTGGATACAGACGCTCTTCTTCCTCCAGCTCGTCATTTCCGGCCACATGCTCATCTACGTCGCCCACACCGAGCGCCGCTGGTTCAACTACCTCCCGTCCTGGCAGGTCATCACCGCCACGAGCGCGACGCAGCTCTTCGCCACCGTCGCCGCCTTCATCGGCTTCTTCACCGCCGCGATTCCCGTCTGGCTCATCGCGCTCGTGTGGGTCTGGTCATTCTTCTGGATGCAGGTCACCGAGTCGTTCAAGGCGCTCGTCTTCGCCGCCATGGGCCACGTGGGCGAACCGCGTAAGCACCGCCACACCGAACTCAAGACCGCATGAGTCGCGCGAGGCGGATAGTCTCGAAGGAGTACTTGCCGCGGAGCGCGTGGAAGACCGGCGAGAGCTTATCGCTCTTCTCTTCTTTAAGCGCTTCGTGAATCTCGTCGAGCGCGCTCACGTCTGAAATCAAGTGCGCGAAGTCAGCCTTCGCGAGCTGTCCGAGCTCATCGAGCTCTTCGAGGTGCCGCACGATGGTGGAGACGGCGAGCCCGCGCTCTTTGGCGGCGTCTTTCAGGGTCTTCGTGTCGCGCACGGTCTGCAGGGTCTCGGCGAGCCGTCCAGGTAATCCGCCCGCGCCTTTGGCGCGGGCTTTCGGATTTTGTGTTCCCTTCTTTTCCGTACCCGGCTCTACCCACGCACCGCCCATCGCTTTCACAAACTGCTTCTGCATGCCCTCGAGTTCTGCGCTCGACATCGCATCGAACGTCTCTCTCGCCGAGGTCGATGCGGCTCGGAACGCGAAGTCCTGCTCGCGAATCTGCGGGTGCACCTCGAGCGCACGGGCGTTCATGCCGAGCAGATGGAGGCCCGAGAGCCTGCGCACGCGGCTCAAGGCCACGTACCCTTGGCCGTATTCAAATGCCTTCGAGAGGTCGATGACCGCTGCGTCCATGCTCAT
>JAKAMK010000084.1 GCA_021812925.1 bacterium
CACGACCGACAACGCCATCATGATTGCGCTTGCGGGCTACTATCGCGCGCTCCGCAAGGAATTCGCCGACCCCGACACCCTCATTGCCTCAGGCACCCGCTCGCTTGCATAAAAAGGGCGGCCCGGTTTTCACCGGACCGCCGCGGCTAGGAGCGCCGCATCACGAGTACTAGGAACTCTTTCGGAAAGCCGAACTGCACGGGGAGCGTAACCGCATCCCGTGTGATCTGCCCGACGGGCGCCTTGCCTCGCGACATGGGCAGGAAGGCGCTCGACCGGCAGCAGAGCACGCCCGGACAATCCCTCCTCCCAGTGGTCGGATCGAACGTGTCAGCGACCGTACCGAGCGCCGGCACCGGAAAATGGTGCTGAAGCGCCGGCAGCTCGTTGCACGTGGCGACGCACGTCCACACGTCGGCGAGCACGAACCCGCGCCTCGCGACCACCGCTTCCGCGCGCGAGAGCAGGTAATACTCCCGAAACGCGAACAGCCGTACGCGGCGTTCGACACCGGAGCGATAGATGTGCGTCGCGCCGGGCACGAACCGTTCGAAGCAGATGCGCTGACCGCCTGTCGTGAGCTGCGCGTCGATAGGCGTCCCATAGTCGGCGATGACCGACCACTCGTCACCTTTCAGCAGGGACGTGAGCGCGGCCTCTTCGTCTTTCCAAGCCGCTTGTCTGAGCGAGAGCATGATTCCCTCCTTTCCCCCTACAGACCCGAGGTGCATATTGCCGCTTCACCGGGAAACGTCAAGACTGCGAGCGGAACAGCCGCGGATTTGCTATATTTCCTGGGTGATGGACGAGAAATTCTTAAAGCCCTACAACCCCGCAGAGACCGAGGGCCGCATCTATGCGGAGTGGGAGAGAAGCGGCTATTTCAACCCGGACACCTGCATCGAGAAAGGCGTGACGGCAAAGGACGCGGAGCCGTACTCCATCGTCCTGCCGCCGCCGAACGTGACCGGCCGCCTCCACATGGGCCACGCGCTCATGCTCGCCCTCGAGGACATCTTCGTGCGCTACGCCCGCATGTGCGGAAAGAAGACGCTCTGGATTCCCGGCACCGACCACGCCGCCATCGCGACGCAGTCGAAGGTCGAGAAGGAGATAAAGAAGGCCGAGGGCAAGAGCCGCCACGACCTCGGTCGCGAGGAGCTTCTAAAACGCATCGAGCAGTTCGCGCGCGAGAGCCACGACACCATCGTCTCGCAGGTGAAGACCATGGGCGCGTCCCTCGACTGGTCGCGCGAAGCGTTCACGCTCGACGAGAAGCGCGACCGCGCGGTGCGTACGGTCTTCAGGCGCATGTACGACGCCGGACTCGTCTACCGCGGCAACCGCATCGTGAACTGGGACCCGAAAGGCCAGACGACGATTTCCGACGACGAGATAGTCTACGAGGAGCGCCCGGCAAAGCTCTACACCTTCCGCTACGCGAAGGACTTCCCTATACCCGTCGCGACGACGCGTCCGGAGACGAAGGTCGGCGACGTGGCGGTCGCGGTGCACCCGGACGACGCGCGCTACGCGGCGTTCGTCGGCAAAGAGTACGACGCAGTCTTCTGCGACGTGCCCATCCATATAAAGGTCGTCGCAGACAAGGAGGTCGACAAGGACTTCGGCACGGGCGCCGTCGGCGTGACGCCCGCACACTCGCAGACCGACTGGGACATCGCCGACCGGCACGAGCTCTCGCACGAGGTCATCGTCATAAATGAGTACGCGAAGATGGCCGTGCCCGGCCGCCTCGCGGGCCTAAAAACCACCGACGCGCGCGGAAAGGTCGTCGAATGGCTGCGCGAAGAGAACCTTCTCGAGAAGGAGGAGGACATCAAGCAGAATGTTTCCACGGCCGAGCGCACGGGCGGTATCATCGAGCCGCTGCCAAAACTGCAGTGGTTCGTGGACGTGAACAAGGAGGTCCCGGGCCGCGGCAAGTCGCTCAAAGAACTCATGACCGAGGCAGTGCGTTCGGGCGCGATCAGCATCATTCCCGACTATTTCGAAAAGACGTACTTCCACTGGATAGACAACCTGCGCGACTGGTGCATCTCGCGCCAGATCTGGTACGGCCACCGCATCCCCGTGTGGTACCGGGGCGAAGAGCTCGCGGTCGGCGAGGAGCCGAGTCCGAACTGGCAAGGGGACGGGTGGACGCAGGACGAGGACACCCTCGACACCTGGTTCTCCTCCGGCATCTGGACGTTCTCGACGCTCGGCTGGCCCGACAACACCGAGGACCTCATCACGTACCATCCCACGAACCTCCTCGAGACCGGCCACGACATACTCTTCTTCTGGGTCGCGCGCATGATACTCATGACCGAGTTCGCACTCGGCACGGTGCCCTTCAAGACCGTGTACCTCCACGGCCTCGTGAGGGACGCTCAAGGCCGGAAGATGTCGAAGTCGCTCGGCAACAACCTCGACCCCTTGGATATAGCCGCGAAGTTCGGCGCGGACGCCGCGCGCATGGCGCTCGTCGTCGGCAATACGCCGGGCACCGACCTCCGCATCAGTGAGGACAAGATAAAGGGCTACAAGCTCTTCGCCAATAAGCTCTGGAACATCTCTCGCTTCATTCTCGAGAACACTGAGGGTGCCGACGCTGCCCACGCAATGACCGCCGAGGACCAGGCGCTTCTCCGCACGCTCAACGAGCTCCTTGCGGACGTGGCCAAGGACATCGAGGAGTACCGCGTCTACCTCGCCGCCGAAAAGCTCTACCACTACGCGTGGCACGAACTCGCCGACAAGATACTCGAGGAGTCGAAGCCGCTCCTCCAGGGCGGAGATGCGGCGCTCAAGGCGTCCCGACAGGCGCTCCTCCTTGCGCTCCTCACGCGACTCGTGAAAGCGCTCCACCCCTTCATGCCGTTCCTCACCGAGGAAATCTACCAGTCGCTTCCTACGAAGGACGCAGAGCTCCTCATGGTCGCCGCGTGGCCGCATGCGTAAGAGCAAGCGATGCGTCGAGAGCCAGTAGCGGAGACGTCCGTGCATGGTGTTTTGGCATTCCCATGCGTGAAGCGCGATGCCAAAACACGGACGTTGAAGCTTAGGGAGGCGCCCGCTGGGGCGCCGAGTGTTGGCTCGCAGGCGCATCGCTTGCGCGCTCCCGAAACGCACTCATGCATGCGGTAGAATAGACGGGTGACACTCTCGACGATCGGCTACGCTTTTTTCGGTGGACTCTTGCCGTCCCTCGTGTGGCTCTACTTCTTGCTGAAAGAAGACTCGCGCTGTCCGGAGCCGCGCGCGCTCGTCGGGCTCGCGTTCATCGCGGGCATGGCCGCAGTGCCGCTCGCGCTGCCCCTCGAGCAGTACGCACAGGCGAATCTCGGCGGAACCCTCCACG
>JAKAMK010000085.1 GCA_021812925.1 bacterium
GTCGTGGTCAGGTCCGACTTCCGCGAGGAGCTGGTACCGCGGCGTGATGCCCTTCTTCTCCTGCGCCGCTTCCTGGAAACGGCTCTTCGCGTCCTGCCAGGCGCGTTTCTTCACGACCTCGTCAATCTTGCCGTACAGGTTGTTCGCGATGTACTGCTCCGCCGCTTCGTACCCCTGGTCGAGGTACAGCGCGCCGATGACCGCCTCGAACGCATCCGCGAGGATGACGTCGCGCGCGCGGCCCGTGTCCCGCGCCTCACCTTTCGAGAGCAGTAGGTAGTCGCCGAGCGCGAGCTTCTGCGCGCTCTCGGCCAGAGAGACCGTATTCACGAGAGCCGCGCGGTACGCGGTGAGCTCGCCCTCCGGCTTCTGCGGGTACTTGTCGAACAGGAAGCGCGTCGTCGCGAGCTCGAGCACGGCGTCGCCAAGGAATTCGAGGCGCTCGTTGTGGTTGCCCGCGAACTCACGGTGCTCATTCAAATAGGAGCGATGCGTGAGCGCCTCGGTGAGGAGGCCGAGGTTCGTGAACGAGACGCCGATAGAGGAAGCGAATTGGGCGAAATCAGGCATGGGAACAGTTGATAGTACGCAGTATGCAGTAGGCAGCAAGAAATGCAAACGACGCGGTTATTAGTCAGGCCTTGCCAGATAAAAGCGATCTTGATGCTTTTCGAAACGAACAAGAAAGTGCTGAAAGAAATGGGTCTGGCCAAGTAGTGCATCGAAATGAACTCCTTTCGCGAAGATAACTGGAACCTCAATCGAAAAGTCAAAGTCCGGCACAGTAAGAGTCACCTCACAACGGAAGCCTATCTGATCCCCTATGCCGCCAAGTTTCACTGAAGCACAGGTATTTGCCGATATATGCAAAGCTTCCGCTATTTCCGCATTAAAGACGGAACTATCAGTTCCTGAGTCAACCATTGCGAGCAATGGGAAGGATCCTGTTTTATTTGCGAGTTGAATTGGAACGAGCGGCCTGGCAACCAGGTTATCAACGCTCTTTCCGCTTACCGTATATCGGTACTCTTTCCACTCCATGCGAGCAAACCGAACGCAAATTCCATATCTGATGGCAACACTTTCATATACACGACGTTCGAATTTTGCTCTCCAATTTCGTGCCGCAAATCTGCAAGCCTTGGTGCAGCACCTATGAGAACTTTGCGATCGGGCGACAATGCCACCCACTGGGCTTCATGGGAAGGCTTTAGGAGCTTCCTGAGATCGTAATTGATGCTCATATGACTACTATTATGACGCGACCAGAGTGAACGACTTCTGAACATGTGGATAACATATAGCGTACGCCGTACAGCTTGGAAAGTATAGGAGCCGATCTATTTTCGCTATTTAACCGGGTGGTTGTCGAGGAGGGTCTGGACGGCCGCCGTCACGATGGGCAGCATGTCGTCGTAGAAATTGAGGTCGATGATGTCCTGCATGCGGAACCACTTCGCATCGTCCAAGCCGCCGCTCTTCTTCAACTGGAGCGGCTCAAAGGGCGAGGACGCGAGGAAGAACCAGACGTGCTTCCTCACCTTTCCCTTTTCCGGATGGCTCGCGATGTACTCGTTCTCGCCCACCTGATTCTCCACCTTCACGTCGAGACCGAGCTCCTCTTTCACGACGCGCGTGACGCCCGCTTCGGGCGACGGATCCTCCTCGATGTGGCCCTTCGAGAGCGTCCAGCGGCCGAAGACGTCGTGCACGAGGGCGAGGTAGTACTGACCGTCGTGCTTCGCGTAGACGATGGCGCCGCCCATCTTCTCGAGCGGCAGCTCTTCGCGCTTCACCTTCTTCTTGCCCTGCTCGTCTTTCCCCGGTTCACCGATTTCCTTGTACACGGCGCCGAGAACGCCGTTCACGAAGCGGCCGGAGGAATCGCCGCCGAACGTTTTCGCGAGCTCGATGGCTTCGTTGATGGCGACTTTCGCCGGTACCTGCGCGCGGTCGGCGAAGAGGAGCTCGTAGAGGCCGAGCCGGAGGATGTTCCTATCGACCGGCGCGATGCGGTCGAGGGGCCAGTCGGGCGCCGCCTTCTCGATGATGAGGTCGATGTCGTGCTGCTTCGCGATGACACCCGTGAGGAGTCCATCCATGAACGGCCGGTCGCTCTCGTCGCCGCCGAATTCTTCGACGTTGCGCACGAGAATCGCCTCTGCCTCCTTCTCTGAGACATGCGTCGTGTCCCATTCGAAGAGCGTCTGCAAAACTACGGAGCGTGCTAGGTGCCGGTTCGCCATGGAAAGATCGTGTGGAATGAGTATACCCCCACACTTACTTCGCAACAACGCGCCTATGGGGAAATATGCGCACGGAAATGCGAAGTAGGTGTGGGGGTATACCAGAGCGCAAACGCGCGCCAGAGGCGCGCGTTTGCGAGTGTGGATTCACGTATGTTTACGCTTCTGCGACCCGTCGAAGCGCCTTCAAAATCTTCGGATGAGAGGCGCGAGCGAGGAGCGGAGCGAGCCGTACAAGGAGTACGGTTAGCGAGCACCGGAGCCCGCAACGAAGCAGTCGGAGATTTTGGTGCGCTTTCCTACGCGCCGCCGCCGAAACCGGAACGCGAGCGCGGCCGCGCCGCACTCTTCGCCGACTGCTCGGCCGAGCGCGCTTCTGCGGGCTTCGCCTCGCTCTTCGCGCTCTCATGCACGTGCTCGTGGTGCGTCTGCTTCGCCTTCGGCTCCGCGGCTTTCTTCACCTTCGGCTCGAAAATCTTCTTGCCGCGGTACATGCCGGTCGACTCGTCGACGCGGTGCGGGAGGCGGCGATTGCCGCTCTCCTTGTCCACGACGGACTTAACGCCATCGAGCGCGTGGTGGCTCCGGCGGTTGTTGGTGTGGGCGCGCGTATGGCGCATGCGTACTGACATGGCGGCCACTGTAGCACGGGTCCTGGCAAAAGCAAAGGCGCCGGGAATCCGGCGCCTTTCTCACTGCTTCTTGAGGTCTTGCGTCACAGAAGTGACGCAAGCCTTGCCTGCTGCTCTGTGCGCTTCGAGGCGACAACGCTGCTCCGGATGGAAGCGATTGTGGCATCGAGCTGCGCTGGATTGCTCTCATCGAGCGAAAATCCTGTGCAGTGCCCTTTCACTTCGGTTCCGTGTGAACAGGATGCACGTCCTCGGTGCACGCACAGCGGGCAGAGCGAGACCTCGTGTTGCCGTTGGCCGTTATACGCGAGAATGCGGAGTGCGTCCTCGGATTTGCGGAGATGGGCAAACGGGTCGTTGGGCTGCATGGGCGAGGCGATGAAGCCTCCCCGGTCAAAGTACTTGGTCATGTTCCACCCCTGACATCTATCTAGCTATTCCACTAGACATAGGGGCTGTTTTA
>JAKAMK010000086.1 GCA_021812925.1 bacterium
GCGGAAAGAGGTACGTATCGGGGAACAGGTACCCCTCTTCCGGACCTGCTACCGAGATGAAATCTGAGGCGGTAATCGCCGGAAAGGCTGCCGCGACTTTCGCGGCCATGTCCCGCACCGTATCGCCCTCAAGAAACGTGATGCGCGTGGGCGGTATGCCGAAGGCGCCGCTGCCGACCCGTTCGCTTATGCGGAATACGTTCTCGGGTGCCGTGAGACGGTAGGCGCCCGGGTGGATGTGGGCGCTCGCACCCGTGAGGCGCAGCACGATGCGCAGCACAGGAGCTGAACGGACGACGTGCTCATCGGCGAGCGACTGCGCGACCTCCGCCGCACTCGCGCCCTGCGGGATGATGACGATGCTATCCGTCGGGAACGAAGCGGGAGCAGCCGCATAGCCGAGATACAGCGCCGCGAGGATGACGAGTGCGACGAGGAGAGCGCTCCATGCAAGGCGATAACGGAGGAAATGAGGGCCGAGCACGGAGCGAACCGCCGCAAGGACGCGCGTAAAAGACGTCATGAACTACGTAGGAAGGTTTACCGGCGCTTCGCTCGTCGAGGACTCGACACGGACGAGGCTCGGGGTCGCCACCGATGCGGATGGGATGTGGAAGACCGTGGCGAGTTCCTCGGTGCTCATAATCATCGGGTCAGGCATCTTGAACGGGTCGTGGAAGTATTGGCGGCGACGATACGCCTCGATGAGTTCTCGACGGAAGGCATCCTTACGGCGCTCGTTGCCGAGCTCCCATGGATAATCGTTGAACGTGATGCCGAAGTGGGCGGCCTTGAGGCCATTCATGCCCTCGACGTTGAACGGCTTCCAGAGCGATATCATGCCGGTGATGTTCACCGGATCGAACTTGTCCGGGTGCGCGATGTACGCACCGCGCATGCCCACGTCGAATGCGAGCTTCGAGACGTTGCGTTCGATGGCCGCGATGCGTTCGCTTTCGCCTTTGGTCGGATTCGGGAACCCTTCGAGCTCGCGCATCTCGCCCGTGAATACGTCGCGGTATTTGGTCACTTTCACTGTCTTCTGGCGCAGCTCCTCGATGAGCTTCTTCGCCTCGTCGCGCCAGGTATACGGCTTCCCGTCCTCGTTCAGCTTGTCGTACTTCTCGCCCGCGTGGATGCGGAAGATGATCTGGAGCCAGAACTGTTCACCCGGGCCCATGGAGCCGAGAAACTCCGTCACATGCGCGAACGGGTCAACTTGTTCGTTCTCTTTCTGTGTCTTGTCGAGGCCGTAGTCGATGTAGGTCTTTATGGGAATCGGGTCGCTCTTGTCCGTGTGCTTGTAGTCGCAGCCCCACAGGCCGAACTCCTCCGGCTTCGCGCTTATGAACTGCGTGTAGTCCGGGACTTCGACGAGCTGCACGCCCGGGTACTGGGCATAGAACGCGTTCTCGACGAGCTTCCGGAACTTGGTGCGGGTCCAGATGTAGAGGTGCACCTGCCCTTCGAACGAGACAAGCTCGATAGACCAGTATGGCCGCACCTGGCCTTGCACGTATTTCTGCCACCAGTTGCTCTCGCCTTTCGTGTAGTGGATTGCCGAGAAGACCGCCTCCATAGCGAGCGGCGTCTTCGCGAGATTGCGCGGCGGCTTTATCTCGAGCAATACCACGCTCTCTTTCGCGATGAACTCGCTTCGCCGCATGATGAGCCACATCTGCCACGCGCCGTCGAGGATGATGGCAGTAAGCCACAAGGGCGCGAGGAAGAGCGCGAGCTGGATGCCGTTTACGGTGACTTGCGGGAAGAAGACGTAGAAGACGAAGATGCCGACCAGTCCCCCGATGAACGGCGGCCAGGAGAATGGACGCGCGCCCGCCTTATCGCGCGCTTCGTCCACGTAGTGCTCGAGCTTTTCGTAGAATGGCAGGTGCATACCGCGTGCCACTAGTCTAACAGACAAGACGCCGCGCCTGGATGGCGCGGCGTCTTTCTATGTGAATTGGTATTTCAGAAATTTGTCCGAAATCGATGAAATGCGAGGCGGACGAGTGAGAAAACGCGAGGCGTATCGAGAATACGGAGAGCGTTTTTGAACGAAGGACAACGACGCAGTTCGCGATTTCGGGTGAATTTACTACGCAGTGGTATATTTGCCTTCCTTCGTGCGCTTGAAATAGCGCGGGTCGTTCAGGTTCACGAGAATGGTGTTGTCTTTCACGATACGCGCCTGCTTCACGTGCTTCACGATCTCGTCTTTCGAAAGCGGGCCTTCCTCCTCGATGACTTCGCGGATGACGTCACGCACGACGCCCGGCTTGTAGCCCCACTCGGTGAGCGCGTAGAGGCCGCGACCGACGAGCACGAAACGCGGGTCCTTGATGAGCTCGTTGTGGGTGGTCGCCACGTGCGCCTTCTTCGAGAAAGTCGTCGTGATGGCCTTGGCCACGTCTGCGAAATGCATCGGCTCGCCCTTACGCTTGATGGTGAGGTACGCGTAGTCGCGGATGCCCTTCGTGCGGATAGCCGGCGCGGTCGTCTTGCCCCACTCAGAGAGCGGATTCTTGCCGATCTTCTTCGAGAGCGAGAGCCAGCGCTTCAGCACCTCTTCGTCGCGGTAGGCCTCGTTCACGTTCTTGAGTTCGTCAAGGAAGCGGTCAAGCATCTCCGACTCGGGGACGACCTCGTCATCCGACAGCGAACTATAGAGTGACGAGAGCGCCCCATGGATCTGCTTGGCGGTCGGCGCATCGATGTGCCAGCGCGCGAGGAATTCGTCCGTCTCACGCTCGCGCGAGAATGCCGAACCGAGGACAAGGAGGAACCGGAAACGATTCTTGCCCTTCTCGTCGCTCGCGAGCGAATCGAGCAGCTCGTCTTCCGAGACCATGGCGCCGAGCGCCTCGATGTGCGCAGCGACCTCATCGAGCGCGACGCCAGCCTCCTTGAAGGCCACGCTCGCGCGGATGGCTTCGAGACCAGCCGCCTCGATCTGACGGACGCGCTCGCGCGTGATGCCCGAGCGGTCGCCGATAGCTTCGAGCGTCTCGCGCTTCGTGGCCGTACCAAGGCCGAAACGGCGCGTGAGGACGTCGCGCGGACGCTCAGGGGCCGCTCCGAGGAGCTTCTTCACGAGCGTGGCGCTGTCGAACGAGAACGATGCCGGCTTGCCGGCAGCGGACTTCACCCGTTTCGTCTTGGTCGAAGTTGTCATGTGGTCTAATTTATATCAGATACCTATAAATCCGTCAATTCCTACATTATACAACGATATTCAGCACTCGTCCGGGCACATAGACGACCCGTTTGGGCGCCCCTTCCCCGAGGTGCGCGGCCATGCCGGGCACGGCCCGAGAGATCGGAA
>JAKAMK010000008.1 GCA_021812925.1 bacterium
CCTCCTCGACGAGGTCGATGAGGTCCTTCTCCTCCACCATGTCCACCTTGTTGAGGAAGACGATGAGCTTCTTCAATCCCACCTGCTTCGCAAGGAGGATGTGCTCGCGGGTCTGCGGCATGACGCCGTCAGTCGCGGCGACCACGAGGACCGCGCCATCCATCTGGGCGGCACCCGTGATCATGTTCTTGATGTAGTCAGCGTGGCCCGGTGCGTCGATGTGCGCGTAGTGGCGGTTCGGCGTCTCGTACTCCGAGTGGTGGAGCGCGATGGTGATGCCGCGCGCCTTCTCTTCCGGTGCGCTGTCAATCTTGTCGACTTCCTCGACGCGGGAATCGTAGCCCTCGCCCTTCAGCATCTGAAGGACGTGGAGGATGCCAGCGGTGAGGGTCGTCTTGCCGTGGTCAACGTGGCCGATGGTGCCCACGTTCATGTGCGGCTTGGTTCGTGCAAATTCTGCCATAGTCGTTACGGATAAGTGATGAATAACTCCGACCGAGTCGGAAACAACCCTCCGGCCCGCCAACACGAATCCACCTTACGGCAGAGAGAGACAAGCCAAAGAGCGACGCCAAGATGCGTTAGGAAGAACTATACGAAAGCCGCGGGAAATACGCAACCCCGCCGCGCTACGCGCGGCGGGGTTCCCGTATCGCCGACTAGTGCACGGACGCCTCGGGCGGAACGCCGGCGGACGGCGCGGGAGCCGCTCCAGGGCCTCGCGGGAATAGCGTCGCGAGGATGTCGACCTCGGTCGACGGGACTGGACCGTAGGCATTCGGCGCTTGTTCACCCCGCTTGAAGAGAATCATGAGACCGAAGACGATGTTCGCGAGCGGCACGAGCGTGAGGAGCGACCACCAGCCGTTCCAGCCGAGGTCGTGGCAACGGCGGATGATGAGCGAGAAGTTGAGGAAGATGACTGCGATGTACGCGAGGAGGAGCACCACGAAACCGACGATGCGACCGAACACGAGCGCCAAGAGGACGATGAGTACCCAGGCGAAGATGCCGGTCGTGAACGAGCTCAGAAAGTAGTTCAGGCGAGCGATGCGACCCGTGAAGAAGCGGTAGGAGTCCATACGGAATATGATGCCACCGCGACCAGCCCTTCGGGCCGGTCGCGCCGCATTCATGCCTAGAGACGCACGGTATCTATGTCTTGCTCGATACCGCGCTTCCTATAGTTCTCCTGAACAAGCGCCTTGTAGGCATCGCCGAAAGGCGTTCCAGCAAATTTCGCCTGGTACGTCCGGACGGCTTCCACCGAAGGATTGCCATCGGCCTTGAGCGTATTCTCGAAAAACTTCTTCGCGAACTCTGCCTGGGCATCAGGCGCCATCGCCGCAAGCACTTCTACCGAATCATTCTCTCCGCCTGTCGTTAGGTCCGTCAGCTCACGCACGAGCTTCCACGATGGCGCCTGCTCTTTCGGCCGCCGATGCTCCATAGGCGTACCCAGGTTGTTATGAGCCGCCTCAATCTTCGCCTCGTCAACAAGATCTCCTTCGTATCCTTTTGCAGCGTTCTGGACGTCCCACGCCCTAGCTTCATCTGCGGAACGCGGCGGCCTGTCCGGTATGTGGTCAGGAAATTCCTCGATTCCCTGAACCTCTTGCTTCTCCTGCCTTGGCATTTCCGCGCTCATATGTTTACTGTTAGCTCGGCTATGCCGCTCAGGGTAGCACAGCGGCCGCCCGTGAGGGCGGCCGCACATGCGCAACCGAGCTGCCACTCGTGCTACTCGGGCGCCTTTTCTTCCGTCATCGATACTATCTTCCCGTCTGGACCGAGCTTCGCGTCATATATCGGTTCATGCAAGTCGACAGTCGTAACCGGCTTCTCGAGGTTGATGTCTACCGTCTTCTCATGGAGATCGATGGATGCGGGCTTCGGCGCCATGTCGGACGCGGGGATATTCACGACCGGTTGACCCTTCTCGTTCATGGTGATGGTTTCTCCATGCGGGCCCGTTTGCCGGAGCGCCATTTGCTCATGCACGGGCATCTGCTGCTCTGCTTTTACAGCGGTCGCGCCGTGTTCCGGCTGCATCATTTCGACCACAGCTTCCTGCCCGAGTCCTCCCGGAGAGGCCATCGCCCCCGCGGTTATCGCGGCACCGAGGACAGCCGCCTCTTTGATGGTCTTCTTGCGTCCATCGGAAGAAAACGCCTTGAACATATTCTCGAATCCCATTGGAATGTCGTTTACTGGTATGGCCCCAGTATGACACAGCGGCCGCCCTCTCTGGACGGCCGCCTTGGATATGAGGTCCGGCTTTGTAGCTACTTCCGCGCTGCAATGATGTCGTCCGCGACATTCTTCGGCACCACGTCGTAGTGGTCGAACTCCATGGTCATGGAGCCGCGGCCTTCGGTCATGGAGCGGAGCGTCGTGGTGTACCCGAACATCTCCGAGAGCGGCACCATCGCATGGACCGCCTTGTTCATGCCACGATCCTCCATGCCCTCGATGCTCCCTCGCTTCCCCGAGAGGCTGCCCGTGATGTCGCCCATGAACTGCTCCGGCACGACGACCTCGACCTTCATGATCGGCTCGAGGATGACCGGCTTCGCCTTCTGCGCCGCCTCCTGGAACGCCTGTGAAGCAGCGATCTTGAACGCGATTTCCGAGGAGTCGACTTCGTGGAATGACCCGTCGAAGAGGTCGACCGAGATGTCCACCACCGGGTAGCCGGCGAGGATGCCGCGGGTCATGGCCTCGCGAATGCCCTTCTCCACCGCCGGGATGTACTCCTGCGGGATGACGCCGCCCTTGATGCTGTTTATGAACTCGAAGTGGTCCTCGCGCGTGACGTTCTTCGCGATCTTCGCGTCCGGGTCCACCGGCTCGAGCTTCTTCATGCGGATCTTCACGTGACCGTACTGGCCGCGACCGCCGGTCTGCTTGATGTACTTGTTCTCGACTTCCGAGGAACCCTGGATGGTCTCGCGGTACGCCACCTGCGGCTTGCCCGTGTCGGCGACGACGTTGAACTCGCGCTTCATGCGGTCCACGAGAATCTCGAGGTGCAGCTCGCCCATGCCCGAGATGATGGTCTCGCCGGTTTCCTCGTCGGAAGAGACGCGGAAGGTCGGGTCCTCGTCCGCGAGCTTGCGCAAGGCGATGCCCATCTTCTCCTGGTCGGCCTTCGTCTTCGGCTCGATGCGCACCGACACCACCGGCTCCGGGAACTTGATCTCCTCGAGCACGATCGGGTTTGTCTCATCGCAGAGCGTGTGCGAGGTCTTCGTATCCTTCAAGCCCACCGCCGCCGCGATCTCGCCCGCGAACACCTGCTCGACTTCCTCGCGCTTGTCGGCCTGGAGCCGCACGATGCGCGAGATGCGCTCCTTCGAGCCCGTCGTCGAGTTGTAGACGTAGGAACCCGCGGTCACGGAACCCGAGTACACGCGGAAGAAGGTCAAGGAACCCACGAACGGGTCAGTCTGGAGCTTGAACGCGAGCGCTGAGAAGGGCTCGTCGTCGGCCGCATGGCGCTCAATAGGCTCGCCCGTCTTCGGGTTCGTACCGGTGACCGGCGGGAGGTCAAGGGGGCTCGGGAGGTAGTCGACGACGCCGTCGAGAACGAGCTGCACGCCCTTGTTCTTCAGCGCGGACCCCGCGTACACGGGGAATATCTCGTTCTTCAGGACGCCCTTACGGAGGAGCTGCTTTATCTCCGCGCTCGTGGGCTCCTTGCCCTCGAGGTACGCGTTCATCGCCGCGTCGTCCTGCTCGACGACGCGCTCGATGAGCTCGCCGCGGAACTTCGCCGCGTCAGCCTTCAAGTTCTCCGGAATCTCCGCTTCGCGCACCTCCTGGCCCATGTTGCCCTCGAAGTAGTAGGCCTTCATGCCGATGAGATCCACGACGCCCTCGTGCTGCGCCTCCTCGCCGATCGGAATCTGCACGCGGATGGCCTTCGGCGAAAGGCGGTCGAGGATGCTCTTGTAGGAATTCTCGAACGACGCGCCCGTGCGGTCGAGCTTGTTGATGAAGCAGAGGCGCGGCACGTTCGCGTCGTCCGCGTAACGCCAGTTCGTCTCGGACTGGGGCTCGACGCCCGAAACGCCGTCAAAGACGACGACGGCGCCGTCGAGGACGCGCATTGAGCGCTGCACCTCCGCGGTGAAGTCGATGTGTCCCGGCGTGTCGATTATGTTGAAACGGTGCTTCGCAGGGTCCGTCGGTGTAGACGGCTGGACCTTGCCGTCTCCGCTCATGCGCGCGTGGGTCGGCGTCCAGAAGCAGGTGATGGCAGCCGCGGTGATGGTGATACCGCGCTCACGCTCCTGCTCCATCCAGTCGGTCACGGTCGCACCCTCGTGCACCTCGCCGATCTTGTGGCTCATGCCGGTGTAGAAGAGGATGCGCTCGGACGTGGTCGTCTTGCCCGCGTCGATGTGGGCGATGATGCCGAAGTTGCGGACTTTCTCGAGTGGGTAATCTCGTTTCATAAAGGCAGTATGCGGTAGGCGGTAAGCAGTAGGCAGTAAATACTAAAGAAAAAACGCGCCGGGGCGTTACCCGCAATATATAGGAAAGGGCCCAAAAAGCAAAACCCGCGGCGCAGAGCGCCGCGGGTTTTGCTTTGTCCTAGCCGATGAGCCCCGCGTAGTGGAGCAGCACGAGGAAAGCGCCGATTTCTACAAAGAAGAGCCCGAGGCCTATCGGAGAGCCCCAGGAGAACCAGGAGCCCCAGCTCCGCCAGTTCTTCATCCCCCAGTCTTCGTAATCATGACGCTTTCGCTCTTCGTCGTTGATATCCATAGAGCGGATTACCTTGATAACGGCCTGCCGGTGCGCCGCGTTCCGCTTTGTTCGCCGGCCCGGCGTGCGGAGGTGGGTGCGGGCTTACCACTCGCCGATACTATAGCAGAAGGCAGGAAAACAGGCGCGTGCGAACAGAACATTCCTGAAATCGGATGCTGAGCGCGACCAGTATTGCTTGGCCGTACCCGACCTTAGCAAAACGGAAGCACTCTTGTGGTGAGGCGCTGGCAAAATTCGGAGGAAGCGGGGCTCGACGCGTTAGGTTCCGCAAAATTTCGGATGCATTGCGAGGCGCGTAGAAAAAAGACCGCGAGCAATACTACGACGTAGTGTGGACGTAGTGTGAGCGGTCTTTTTCGTGCGCAACGAAGTAGGGCGCCGAAATTTAACGAAACCTACCAAGCGAAGTGGGCATACCCATGCGGGCATGCTCCATTTTGCAGCTGGAATTTTCTTCGCTTCGCTCGAAAATTACCAGGCAAAATGGGCAAATGCCTTGTTCGCATCCGCCATGCGGTGCATCTCGTCCTTCTTCTTGATAGCGTCTCCCTCGTTGTTGGCCGCGAGCTTCAGCTGCTCGGCGAGCTTCTCCGCCATGGGCTTACCCTTACCGGAGCGGGCGCTGCCGATAATCCAGCGGAAGGCGAGCGCGAGGCGGCGCGCCTGCGGGACTTCGCGCGGCACCTGGTAGTTCGCACCGCCGACGCGGCGAGAGCGCACCTCCATGAGAGGAGAGACGTTCCGGATAGCCGTATCGAACGTCTCCAAGGGGTCGACGCCGTCCGTCTTAAGCTTCTCCATCGCGTCGTAAACGATGGTACGCGCAGTGTCCTTCTTGCCATCCCACATAACGGCATTCATGAAACGGGTGAGCGTCTCCGAGCCGTACTTCGTGTCCGGCTGCCAGGTACGCTTCTTCTTGAGGGGGCGACGCATGGTGAATTACAAAAGTTATGCTTTCGGGCGCTTCGCACCGTAGCGCGAGCGGCCGCGGCGGCGCTTCTCGAGACCGGCGGTGTCGAGCTTGCCGCGCACGATGGTGTACTGCACGCCGATGTCCTTCACGCGGCCGCCGCGCAGGAGCACGACCGAGTGCTCCTGGAGGTTGTGGCCCTCGCCCGGGATGTAGGCCGTGACCTCCATGCCGTTCGTGAGGCGCACGCGGGCGATCTTGCGGATAGCCGAGTTCGGCTTGCGCGGAGTCTTCGTCGTTACCTTCGTGCACACGCCGCGCTTGAACGGAGACGCGTAGTACGTCGGGCGGTTCTTCAAGGCATTAAAGCCTCGCGTCAAAGCGAGTACCTTCGTCTTGCGCTGCTTGTCCGTGCGGCGCTTCTTCGTGAGCTGGTTGATGGTAGCCATTCGATATAAAGACCCGCTCAAGCGGGATGCGCGCACTATATAGGAATACCCTGGGGAATGCAAACGGCCTGGCCGCAGCCGAGATTACTCGGGCGGTTCGCGGTACGGGTCGACCTCGTACGGCTTCGCGGGAGGGGGCGGTGCGGACTTCGACTGCATCGGACCGCGGGCAGCAGGCATAGCGCCCGGGAGGTTCTGGGGCGGAGGCGGCGCAAACTGCTGGCGTATGGGAGGAGGCGTCGGACGCGACGCACCCATCGCGGGCAATGAACCCGGCAACCCCGCAGCGCCCGAGCGGGGTTGCAACGCCTTCGGCGGGAGCGGGGCCGAAGCCGGGTGCTGCGGTGCAGGCGCCGCTGCGCTCGCGTTCTCACCCACCGGCAGCTCGCGCTCCGGGTCGGTAATCGGCGTGCGCGGCATGGGCGACGGAGGCGTGGCCGGCGCCGCAGGAGCCTGCGCCGGAATCGACACGCGCGGCGGCATGGGCGGCGCCGGCTTCGGCTTCGGTGCAACAGGCGTCTGCTTGGCGCTCGCATGCTCTTCGGCCTGACGAAGCGGTACAAATATTTTCTGATTAACTTCTGTAACGATTGCTTTTATAGTGGCGTCTGCGAAACCCTGCGTGCGTAAGCGGTCTGAAAATCGCTGAGGATTCGACAGTCCGAGCAGAAGGTATCCGATTTCTTTCGCGAGGGTGCCTGCGGCATCTACATGCAGCTGGTATTTCTTTTGCAGCGACATAACGACCTGCGTCGTTGTGTCAGAATTAAATACATCACGAACGTATTCAGGAGCTTCCCGATACGCCTTAAGAGCCATGTCTTGGGTAATCTCAGTCATACGCTAGGTCCATAGAGAGCGGCCGACGCCAGTAATGTACGCATAGCCATCTGCTTGCGGATTGAGCGCGATACCCCTACCGATGAGCTGCATTTCTTGCGAAGTCAGTTTGTTTTCTTCGGCAAGCTTTGCGAGATCCGACGGCCCAAGTTTCACTGCAATCTCAGGCGTAAGCAGGATTTCCTTTGGCAGTTTTGCTACTTGCGGCGCAGTGAGATTAGCGAATTCCTGTGAGGCAGCGACTGCCGCTGCACCCGCCGTCCCTCTGCCGGCATTCCTAAATAGTTCTTCCACCTTGCCGTTAGGACTTTTGTCGCGAACTTTCTGCTTCTCGAGAGCGGTGCGCTCCTTACTGTCAGTCAATGTATCGCGCTGCTTGTCGGAAAGCTGGCCGATAACCGAATCGTCATCTAGCAGTTCACCCGGCATCGACTCAAGCTCGCCCTTGGACAGAGCGTTGACTGCCTTCTTCACGTCGTCACGGGCCTGCTGAAGCTGCGGCGCAGCCAAGCCCGGAACATTGGTAGCCGCGACGAGCGACGCGAGCTTGCGATAGCGAGCAGCCTTAATCTTGCCCTTTTCGACATCCGTGAACTTATCGCTCTTCATGATGGTCTCAAACTGCTGCGGCGAGAGATTGCGCACGAGCGCCTCGACACCCTGCTTGATGCCGCCAAGCTCCTCAATTTGTTTCGATGACATCTTCGAAAGGCCCGCGGCAATCGCAATGTCATTATTTGCAGCGATTGCCGCCTTGAAGTCCATCTGGCGCGCCGCAGCCTGATACTCCTTCTCAGATTCCTTGAAGTACTCCTTGACCGGCTTCAAGCCGTACTCTGCCTCGTGGATCTGCTGCGCGGTAAGCTTTGCACCCGTGCCGGCGCTTACGCCGATTGAGC
This sequence comes from bacterium, assembly GCA_021812925.1. The sequence continues at coordinate 7,878 of JAKAMK010000008.1, forward strand.
CGAGTGCACCGCCGACGGTCGGCGCGCCCTTCACGAACGGCACCTTCGCGTTGCGGACATCGTAAGTGCCGGCACGGAGACCCTTGCCAGTCATCGTAACGCTACGCAGCGCGTACCGTGCATACTTGGCGCCTCTTGAATCTCCCTTCCGCGGAGTGGCCCAGGACATCATGCGCTTGTTCGCTAACACGTTACCGAGCGAACCGAACGTAGCGCGCATGCCGAGCGAGGCAGCGCCGAAGGACGCCGCGCCACCGAGTTTCGTCGCCCAATCGGCACCGAAGGCTCCCATTTTCTTCGAGAGGATGGTGACCGCGAGGAGGAGGCCCATCGCGATGGCGAACGTGACGAGGAGCGCCGCGAAGCCGCCGCTATTGGTCGGCTGCATGAACGATGTCCAGCTATCCTGGCTGCTCGCACCGAACGAAGTGAGGAACTTCGCGTCGGTGATTACCGCGAGCGCGATGTAGAGGAGGAGGAAGAGCACGGGCGCCGTCAAGGTCTGCTCGAAGAGCATGCCCCACCATTTCTTCGCCATCGATTCGAGCTTCGGCACGGCGAGTCCCGCGAAGCCGACCGGGGCGATGATGATGAGGAATACGAGCGCGACGAAGCGGAAAATGAGTATGTATGCGAGCGAGAACATGACGAACGCCGCGACGAGAAAGAGGATGATGCCGAGGAAGCCGATGAACCACTCAGACTGGCCGGAGAGGTTCACCGCAGGCTTGCCCGTGTTCACGTCGTAGAGCTGCGTGAGGCCGAGCTGCGCCATGATCTTATTGCTGATGCCCTCGTTATGGACCGCGTTCGTAGAGGTGAGCATGGCGGTCGTCGGTATCTGGCCGTTGTTTATCTGCGCGTAGATTTCGGTCGCGAAGAGGTTGCCGACGTCAATGACCGCTTCGGAAATGAAGAGTGAGAAATTGAGGAACACCGCGACGACGAGGAGGACGGGAATCATCTTCTTGCCGCCGCCGTACCAGTTCACGTCGAGGATGGTCGTGATGCCGACCGCGAGGAAGCCGAAGATGAGCACGATGTTGCCGATGTCGCGGAGGATGCGCCACGCCGCGCCGATGGCCGAGAGGCCGCCCGAGCCACCGCCGATGAGCTGCCCCATCTGCACGACCGTGTAGTACGCGACGTAGTCGAGCATGACGACGGCCATACCGAGGAGGTACGCGAAGAGGTCCATGATCTGCGTCATGATCCAGCCGTACGTGGAGCTGTTATCGCTCTGCCCTTGCGGCGAGGTTGAATCTTTCGTGCCTGAGCTCGGGACGGTATTCGAGGACGACGGGAGATTGACAGTCTGTGTACCGTTCGATCCGATCGTATACGTGCCATCAGAGTTCTGCGTTGCAGTCGGAATGGGTACGCTGAGCGACCCGCCGTCGACCGGCGCGAGCGTAGTCACGGGACTTATCGTGTTCGATGACCCTGCGCCCTGCGCGTGCGCGAGGGGCGCGCCCGAGAACGCGAACAAGGCTCCGATTGCGAGAACGCTCGCCAGCAGTTTTGCGTGGTACATGCTCATAGCGCAGTCGTGGGAACGAGGCACGCGCTATAGAGCGCCTGGGCGTTCGTGGCGAGGAGAGTCATCTGGTCGACCGGCGTACCGCCCGAGACCGTGAGGGAGCCGGGCGGGGTCGAAGTCGCGCTTCCGGTCGACTGCGCGCTCGACTGTGCGAGCGCGAGATCCGCCTGGGTGGGCGGCGCGGCAGCGAGCGCCTGGGCGTCCGCGAGAAGCGCACCGCCAGCACCTGCCGTAGTCGACCCGGACTCCGAGAGGACCGCGTTCGCGAGCGTGCGCGTCTGCTCCGCCGACGCGATCGCGCTCTGGGCCTGCGTGATAACCGGCTGCACTTCGTACTGGAGCGCGGTCTGAACCGAGTTACCCTGCGTCGTGCAGCCCTTCTGGAGCGTGTGAAGCGTCGAAGAGGCGGTCTGCGCGGAGGAGAGCACTGTGTTCCACGCCGATTCGTACGTATTGATAGTGCTGAGCGTCGTCTGTGCGAGCTGCATCGCGCTTGAGACGCTCGTGGCCGTATTCGTACTATTCATCACACCCGAGGTCGCGTACTGATCGATGAGCGACCGGTTGCCGCTACTCGACTGCGCGACGCCGAAGAGTCCGCCCGAGGAGCCGCCGAGCACGCTCGAGACGAGCTGCATCGCGAGCGACCCGATCACCTCGTCAATCTCGTCCGCCGACACGAGTTTGTCGACGCCGCTCCCGAGCGACTTGTCGAGCTGCGCCTTGATAACGGAGCCCGGCGTCTGGATGGTGCCCGGCGTACCGTCGCTATTCAGGCAGGTCTGCGGCTCGGTCGACGAATACGAGCCGTCCTTGTTCTGCGAGAGCGTCGGGAGGGCGGCGACGACCGTGCCGCCGCCCACCTGCGCCGATGTGACGTTCTGCGTCGCGGACGCCGACGTGTCACACCACGAGATGAACCCGCCGCCCGCCTGGTAGTCCGCCGTGCGAGCGGCCTTCGCGTCAGCGATGAACGTGCTCATCTTCGCGCTCGCGGAGTTGTAGAGCGAGTACGGATTGTTCTGCTTCTGCGTGACGAGCGAGAACCAGGCTGCGGAGCCGCCCTGCGACCAGTCGCCCGAGAGGAACGCCTGCGCGTTCGGCGACGCTTGCGCGAGCGTGCACTGGTTCGCCGCGAAGAATCCCGCGAGCGAGCTGTCCTGCGCGTACTGCGTGCGGAGCGCGTTCGTGATGGATGAGGCAAATGGCGAATTCGAGTTGCTCCCGAACTGCGCGACGAACGCGAGCATCTGGTTGTCGCCGACGCCCTGGAGGTTGCCGAGGAGGTCCTGCACGAACTGCGGCTTCCCCGTGCCGTTTCCCTTTCCGGTGACGAATCCGACGACGCTCCCCGTTATCTGCTGGAGCATCTGCTGTGACATCGCCCAGGCGATTGGATCAAGCGCGTACTCCTTTATGCTGAGGCTGTTCGTCGCGTTCGAGATGAGACCCGAGAGGGTCGAGGTGAGCGTGTTCTTGATGAAGTTAGAGGCGTCAAACACGGCCCACTGCGCATGCGCAGGGCGCGGCACCGAAAATAACATACCTGGCGCGAGCAGGAGGAGTATGGCTAGCATAGCGGCGGCTCTCTTCATGGCGTGGTTGAGGCGGTCGCGCTCACACTCTGGATGACGTTAACGAACGAGGCCCCCGGGGTACCAGGCGTAAGCGTGACGCCCTCTTTCGCGTATGTGTTCGCGATCTGCTGAAAGGCCGTGGCGAGCTCTTGCACGTCGCCTGGGTACTGCTCGAGCGCGAGCATCGCGGTCACCGGGTCACTTGAATAGTTCGCGAAGTCGTTCGCCGCCTCGCTCACGCGCGCCATAGCGTTCACGAGCGCAAGGTCGGTCGACGCGAGCTCGGTGGGCACGGTAAGCGCCGCAATGCCAGTCGCCGTGTCGCGGTATGCCTTTGCGAGCGTCTCGATGTTCGTGACTGCGGTCGTATCGCCACCGAGCGCGTCCGAGAGGTACTGCAGTTCGCTCTTCGGCAGGTTTGCCCCGTGCATGCGCAGCACCTGTTCCGCATCTGCGGCATACGCGCGCAGCGCATCAGGCCCGCTTCCGGAAACCGTGAGGTCGCTCGCCTGCTTGAAGTCGGGCGCGGGCGCGACGCTCCCCACGAGCATCTGGAACGCCTGCGTGGCGATTGAGGAAAGCTGGTCCTGCGAAAGCGCCGTGCCGTTATTCGCCTCTTTCGCCGAAAGGTAGAGTGTGAAGAAATTCTTCGCGAAGACGTCGGTGAGGCTCCCGGGCGCGGCGGGCGCGGGACCGCCCCCGGCCACGGCGGGCTGCGTGCTCGTCGCGGCGGGCACGTTCGCGATGGCGACCGGCACGATGAGCCCCTTCGCGACCGCCTCGCCGTCGGTCATGCCGAGGTGGAAGTAGTCGGTCGTGGTCGCGGTAAGCGGAATGCCGTAAAGCTCCTTCTCCCAATCGGGGAGGCCGTCTCCGGTGGAATCGCGGGTCGCGATGGCCTGCAGGAGCGCCGATTCGGTCGACGCTTGGGCTACCTGCGGAGCGAGCGACCCCTTCGCGAGGAAGTAGGCGCCCGCAATGAGAGCGAGCGAGAACGCCAGCGCTAGGTATACGGCTCGATTTCGTAGACTACCCCCCATAGTAGTTAGGGAAAGTATAACCCGAACCCCTGTCATGCCGTCGTTGTACAGGGCGCAGCTAGTGGATAGTTTGCAAAGACGTGAGCACCGGAGCCACCTCGCAGGCTTCACCTGCGCGCGCCTGGCGCTATGGAGCGGCGGCGAGCGCGAGCCAGTCCTCGAGCGAGAGGTCCTCGGCGCGCGCCTTCTCCTCGATGCCCGCCTCGCGGAACGAGGCGGGCGAGACGAGCCCCGCCAGGTTCCCGGAGAGGAGCTTCCTCTTGTGCGCGAAACCGGCGCGGATGAGTTCGAAGAATCGGGACTCCTCGCGCGGCGACGCGAAGCGTCGCCGGGAAATATCCCGAATGGTGAGCACAGCCGAATCCACCTTCGGTGCGGGCACGAACGCGCCGCGCGGCACCGTGAACTCGTACTTCGGCGTCCCGTACGCTTTCACGGAAAGCGACAGAATCGACTCCTTCCCGCGCGTCTGTCCCGATTTCAGCCGCGGAGCAATGCGCTCCGCAACCTCTTTCTGCACGAGGAACGTGATGGACGACGGCTGCGACGCAGCCTCGAGGAACCTGCGGAGGAGTTCGCCAGTGATGTAGTACGGGATATTCGCCACGAGGCGATACGGCGTGGGTAGCAGTGCGTTCGGGGACGATAACCACTCGCGAATGTCGGCATGGATGAGTGCGAGCCGCCCCCCAGCAATCTCTTCCGCAAACGTCTCCTTGAGCCCTTCGACGAGCGTACCGTCCGCCTCGATGGCGACGACATGCCGCGCGCGCGCGAGGAGCTCCCGCGTGAGCCTGCCCGTTCCCGGACCTATCTCGAGCACCGTATCGGCTTCGAAGAGCTGCGCAACGTCCGCGATACGCGCGGCCGTCCGTGCATGCATGAGAAAATTCTGCCCTAGCGATTTCTTTGCCCGGACCATGATGCTGCTAGACTATACGAGATTACCCGCCTATGCCATCGGCATGACCCACCGCGATTTCCATCCATCCGCGCTCGATAAGGGCGAACGCTTCCGCGAGTCGCTCAGGTTCTCCGCGCACCTGTCTACCGAGCACCTCGACCGCGCGCAGTCGATCCTCACGGAAGCGCTCGAGAAGCATGGCGCCGATTCGCTCACGTCGCACAACTTCGACCACGTGCTTGCGCTCATGCATAAGAATCCGGACTACCGGCGCCTGTACTCAGGCGGACCTGCATTCAAAGAGGCACTGCGCGATCACCTCGGCATCGCTTCGCCCCCTGACGCTACACCTCAATAATCCGCTCGCCGTCGTCCTCGTCGAAGACGACGAGGGAGCGGTCGATGTCTTGTAGAAAGGACGAGGGCTCGGAGAGGATGTCGCTACCGTAAATCTTGCGCACCCGCGCCAAGGTGAGGTAGAGCCGCTCCTTCGCGCGCGTCACCGCCACGTAAAAGAGCCGGCGCTCCTCCTCTTCGTCGCGCTCCTCGTCGCGTCCCATGCCCTCGTGCGGGAAAAGACCCTCCTCCATGCCGGAGACGAAGACCGCACGGAACTCGAGACCCTTCGCGGCATGCACCGTCATGAGCGTGACGCCCTTCTTCTCCGTCCGGTCGAGCTCGTCCTGGTCGCCCGAGAGCGCCGAGTCGGCGAGAAACGCGGCGATGCCCTCCTTCCCCGGCGTGCCGTCATAGCGCGCCGCGACCGACGCGAGCTCCTCGACATTCTCGAACCGTTCGCGGTCTTCCTCGCTGCCCTCTTCGTAGAGCGCCTTCTTCATGCCGTTCTTCTCGACGACGAGCTTGACGAATTCCGAGGGTGCGAGCGTTTCTGCGGCTTGCGCCAATTCCGCGATGACCGTTTCGAACGCCTCGACCTTCGCACGCTCCGCACTCTTCAGTTCCTCCCGCTGTCCGGCCGCGAGCTTCGCGAGGAGTACCTTGCCGATGCCGCGCGGAGGCGAAGCGGCCGCGCGCACCTTGTCCGCCTGCCGCGAAGGATCCAAGGCGAGGCGCATCCACGACAGCGCGTCCTTCACCTCCTTGCGCTCGAAGAATCGCGTGCCGAGGAGCTTGTACGGCACGCCCTCGCGCAAGAGACCCTCTTCGAGTGCACGCGACTGGAAGTTCGTGCGATAGAGGACGGCAATCTCCTCCGGCAAGATGCCCGCGCGCATGAGCGCGCGCGCCTTGCGCGCTATCCAGCGCGCTTCCGTTTCTGCCGAGAGCGCCGCATGTACCACGATGGGTTCGCCCGCGCCGTTCGCGGTCGTCGAGCGCTTCTCTTTGCGATTCTTGTTCTGCTCGATGACCGCATTCGCGGCATCGACGAGGTTCTTCGTCGAACGGTAGTTCTGCTCGAGGATGATGGTCTCCGCGCCCGGGAATGTTTTATCGAAGTTGAGAATGTTTTCCATCTTTGCTCCGCGCCACCCGTAGATCGCTTGATCGCCATCCCCCACAACAAATATATTTTTGCTATCCGTCAATAGCAACCGAGAAAGTCGCTCCTGCAATTCGTTCGTATCCTGGTACTCGTCGATGTGGATGTAGCGCCAACGCTTCTGCGCCGCTTCGCGCACGTCCGCGTGCTCCTCGAGGAGCGCGACCGGCTTCACGATGAGGTCGTCGAAGTCGAGCGCCTTCTCTTCCGTAAGCGCCTTCTCGTAGTGCCGCCACGCTTCGGCGACGATGCGGTTGCCGAAACTCGAGCGCGCCTGTTTCTCGTAGAACGAAGCCGCGGTCATACCGGCGCCCTTCGCCTTGCTGATGCGTCCCATGACCGCACGCGGCGAGAGCTCCTTCGTCGAGACATCGAGCTTCTTGAGCGCTTCCGTGATGACCTTTTCGGAATCATCGCGGTCGTACACCGAGAAGTAGCGTGGCACGCCGATTACCTTCCCGT
>JAKAMK010000087.1 GCA_021812925.1 bacterium
CAAATGAGCGCGCCGGCTACGGTAACCGCTAAGAGCGCAAGCAGGATGCGGAGGCGGCGGCGGCTACGCCGCCGCCGCTCATGGAGCCCCGCCGCGCCTCGCCCGGCGTGACGGGCAAGCCGCTCACTGCCCCGGTCCCGCGATAACGTCCTTTCCGACATAGGGAACGAGGACCCCAGGGACGCGGATGGTGCCGTCCGGCTGCTGGTAATTCTCGACGACTACCGCGAGGAAGCGCGGCGTCGCGAGCGCGGTGTTATTCAAGGAGTGCGCGAACTTCATCGTGCCCTCTTCGTCGCGATAGCGGATATTGAGGCGGCGCGTCTGGAAATCATGGAAATAGGAAGACGAGTGCGTCTCGCGATACTTGCCCTCGCTCGGCATCCAGCACTCGATGTCGTACTTCTTCACCTGCCCAAGCCCGAGGTCGCCACCGCAGTTCACGACCACGTGATACGGAATCTTGAGCGCCTGGATCATCTCCTCGGCGTTCTTCGTAAGCTCCTCGTGGTACGCGACCGACGCCTCGTGCGACGCTTCGCACAAGACCACCTGCTCGAACTTGTAGAACTCGTGCACGCGCACGAGACCCTTCGTGTCCTTGCCGTGCGCGCCCGCTTCGCGGCGGAATGCGGGCGAGAACGAGAAGAATTTCACCGGGAACTGCTTCGCGTCGAGCACCTCGTCCATGTGGTACGCCATCGTCGCGACCTCCGCGGTGCCCGAGAGGTACTCGCCATCCTGCGTCTTGTAGAGGTCCTCTTCCGACTGCGGCAGGTAGCCGGTGCCCATGAACCCTTCGCGGCGCACAAGGCTCGGTACGATCATCGGCGTGAAGCCGCCTTTCTTTATGAAATGGTCGGTCATGAACTGCCAGAGCGCGTAGGACAGGAGCGCGCCGTCGTTCTTTAGGAAATACCCGCGGAAGCCCGCGACCTTGCCGCCGCGCTCGAAGTCCGCCATGCCGAGCGCCGTCATGAGCTCCACGTGCGACTTCGGCGATGCCATCGGCGGAATGTCTCCCCAGGTGCGCACCTCGACGTTCGCCTCGTCACTGTCACCCTCGGGCACGGACATGTCTGGCACGTTCGGCACGGTGAGCATGAGCCTCTGCCACTCTTCCATTACCGCCTTGTACTTCTCTTCTGCTTCGCCCATACCGGCTTTCAGCTGACGCATCGCCTCGAGGAGGCGCTCCTTGTCTGCGCCCACGGCGCGCTGGATTTCCGTGGAGCGGCGGTTCTGCTCGGCCTTCTTCGCGTCGAGCTCGGCACGCAGCGCCTTGCGCTCATCGTCGACCGCGAGGAGGCGGTCGATGTCGGCGTCGATGCGCTTCTTCGCGGCACCTGCCTTCACGATCTCTGCGTTCTCCCGGATGAATTTGATATCGAGCATACGCGCGGTGTAAGTACGCTACGATACTACCATATGGACCCCATTAGAAGTTCTTTGAACGTCCCCATACTGCCGGGCGCCCGTGAGCGAACTCGCCTACGGCTCCCCGCGTACCCGTATGACCCGCCGGCCCGAAACTTCTAACGGGGCAAGAATCCGCACGCTCGTACGCGGAGAGTTGCCGGATGCGCTCTACGAGATACCGGGGCCGCCGGGAGCGCTCTGGCTGCGCGGTGCGCTCCCGAGCGCGGGCACGAAGTACCTCGCGGTGGTCGGCAGCCGCGCGCTCTCCGACTACGGGCGCGAGGCGTGCGAGCGACTCATCGCGGGACTCGCGGGCTACCCTGTCTCGATAGTCTCGGGACTCGCCTTGGGCGCCGATGCCTGCGCGCACCGCGCGGCGCTCAAAGCAGGACTCCACACCATCGCGATACCGGGCTCAGGCATTACGGACAAGGTCATTGGACCGCGAGCGAACCTCGGCCTCGCGCGCGACATCCTGAAAGCAGGCGGCGCGCTCATAAGTGAACACGAAGGCGACTACCTCGCGCACCCGTACGACTTCCCCTCGAGGAACCGCATCATGGCCGGTATGGCAGACGCCATACTCGTCATCGAAGCGGGTACCAAGAGCGGCACGCTCATTACCGCGCGGCTCGCGGGCGAGTACGGCAAGGAGCTCCTCGTCGTGCCCCACCGGATAGGCGACCCCCACGGGTACGGCGCGCACCTCTTCTCGCGGCTCGGGGCGGCCGTCGTGACCGAATCGCTCCACCTCCTTGAGGCGCTGCACATCGCGCCGCGCGAGGACGCCGCGGTGCGCCCCGAGCCGCGAGACCTTTCCGCTGCCGAGCGCGCGGTCTGGCAGGCGCTTGCGGAACCGAAGGCGCGCGACGAGGTGCTGCGCGCCTCGGGCTCGCTCGGCCCGCACGAGCTTCTCACCGCGCTCATCTCGCTCGAGCTCGCCGGCTACGCGCGCGAGGAGTTCGGCCTCTGGCGCCGCACATAGGCAGTCCTGTCCACTGCCGTTTTTTACGCCAGTCGCGTATAGTGGTCAGGTGAAGGTCGTCTCCTGGAATACCCTCTTCGTGAACCAGAAACTCGAACGCGCGTTCGAGTTCGTTCGTGATTGCGACGCCGACATCATCTGCCTCCAGGAAGTTTCCACGAAGCTCCTCGAGCAACTGAAGACGCTCCCCTACGCGCTCGAGTACCGGAGCGACATGACGAAGCACTTCAGGAAGGGTCCCGTGCACACCTATAACGTGATTCTCTCGCGCTACGAGATCGTGCGTCGCGGCGAGGTGCCCTTCCCGGACTACTGGCCGCTCCTGCCGCTACGCGCGCGATTCCTCTTCACCCTCCTACGGCCGCTCAAATTCACGAAGATACGCGATCGCGGCGGCCTCTTCGTGGACGTACGGGAGAGCGGCCGCACGATGCGCATCTTCAATCTCCATCTCATCCTCGCGCACCCCGCGTGGCGCGCGAGCGAATTCGAGGCCGCAATGCTCGAGCGCGACCCGTCCCTGCCGACGGTCATCTGCGGCGATTTCAACATCCTCGAGTCGCCGCGCGTTACGCTCTTCAACTGGTTCTTCGGCGGGAAGCTCTCCGACGCGTTCTTCTGGAAGCGCGAGCGCTCGCGCATGGAGCGCCGCTTCGTCGAGCACGAGCTCTTGAACGCGCTCGCCGGCTACAAGACGCACCCGATCTCGAAATCGCAGCTCGACCACATCCTCGTCTCGCGCGGCCTTTCCGTCTCTCACGCCTCAGTCGTCCGCGACCGCCACGGCTCGGACCACCACCCCATTATCGCCACCATCGACCTGCCGGAGGATTGACCCCTTACCACATTCGCACGGTGTGCGAATGTGGTAAGGGGTTGACCATATATAGGT